>JAIMAL010000020.1 GCA_023511995.1 Burkholderiales bacterium | reverse complement strand
CCTCCAGGGTCGCCAGCTTTCCCAGCAGTTCCTCCACCCGATCCCGGTCGGCGAGCTGCGCCGTCGGCAGCCGCGCGGCGGCGCCCAGGTCCATCGCTTCGGCGACCCGTCCGGCATACTCCGCCAGCCGCCAATGGACGCCGCCGTCCTTCCCTACCTTCACGCAAACGACTGCCCGCTGCGGCGAGATCAGCCGCAACTGCTCCACGTCGCTTCGGACGAAGTCGGTGACGCGACGGTCCCGCCACTCCCCCGCAAAACGTCGGGCCTCCCGCGGCAGGTTGTCGTTGATCGTGAAGATGGGACCGCCCTCCGGGCGGCGGGCAAAGTAGCGCGTGGTGGCGCCGACTTCCATCTGCTGCCCGAACAAAAGCGTCTCCGATCGGCCGCCGGGGAACTCAAACCGCACGCTCCCCCACGCTGGGGCCAGCCCGTACTGCTGAAGCCGCTCTGGGCGCTCGCTGACGAACTCCTCCGCCCGCAGATAGGAGATGAGGTTGAACATCCGCTCGACCAGGCCGCGGTCCGCGCGGGCCCGAAACGGCTCCACCAGCCGCCAGCCTGGCTGAGCTCCTTCCTCCGCTTTGCTCTCTCGCACCAGCCGCACCCGCCGCCCCTCATTGGTGAACGTGATCGCCGTCACCTCGTCGGGCGAGAAGTCGAGCACCGTCTTGTCGCGGAGATCGTAGAGGCTCTTTTCGGCGGCGCTGCGAAGTCGCTGCGTCACCAGCAGCACGGGCGCGCGCTCTCCGGCATCCTCCGCCTCGGTGAAGGGCGCGAGCACGATATCCATGAGCTCCGCCACGCCATCGCCGTGGCTCGCCGAGATGGGCAGGGGTTCACCCAGGCCCAGCTCATGGAATTCCGCCGCCACCGCCGCCCGGTCCATCCCCTCCGCCTTGTTCACCGCCACATACACCGGCCGCCCCGAACGGCGCAGGGTGTCGGCGATGGTCTTGTCCTGGCCGGTGAGCCCCTGGCGCGCATCCACGAGGAAAACGATGGCGTCCGCCTCATCCACGGCCAAGAGCGTCTGCCGCGCCATTTGGTGGAGAATGCCCTCCGTCGCCACCGGTTCGAAGCCACCGGTATCCACCACCAGATAAGGTTTGTCGCCCACCCGGCCATGGCCGTAATGGCGGTCGCGGGTAAGCCCCGGCCAGTCGGCGACGAGCGCGGCCTGGGAGCGGGTGAGGCGGTTGAAGAGGGTGGACTTGCCGACATTGGGCCGGCCGACGAGGACGATGGTGGGTTTCATGGGAGGCCGTCAGTCGAGGCCGATGAGATACAACCCGCCCTTCAGGGTCTGGACCAGGACGCCCTGGGGCAGCACCTGGGGTGTGGCGCGGATGGGACTGCCGTCGGTGGCAATCCGCGCGGCGAAGCTGCCATCCTCGCGGGAAAGGAAATGCACATAGCCGGCGAGATCGCCCACCACCACGTAGCCGCGATGGACCGCCGGCCCACTCAACTGGCGGTGGAGGAGTTTGTCCTGCTTCCACACCGACGCCCCACTGCCCTTGTCGAGGACGTGCACGACCCCCTTCGTCTCGCTCACGTACAGATTGCGGCCATCGAGGGCAATGCCGGTGAAGCTGGAAATCTCCCGCCCCCAGGCGGGCGCGCCCGTGTTGATGTCGAAACAGGCCACCCGCCCCTGGAAGGCTGCGGCACAGATGAGCTGACCATCGGTGACGGGCGTGCTGGTGACATCGGCGATGCGCTCCAGCTCACTCACGCCGCGTGGCTGCGCCACCGTCGCTTCCCACGCCACCGCCCCGCTTGCCGCCTCCAGGGCCACCAGCTTGCCGCCGCCGAAGCCGGCGAACAGACCATTGCGGTCGAGGAGCAGGCCGGCCGTGTTGCGCACGGTGAGCGCCGGAATATTGCGCTGGTAGAACCATTTGCGCTGGCCGCTGGCCGCATCGAGGGCGTGGATGCGGCCATCCAGGGCGCGCACATAAACCGTATCCGTGCCCACCGCGGGAGGGGCCAGCACCTCGCTGGACACCCGCGTGCGCCACAATAGCCGCCCGCCATGATCGAAGGCGAGCACATCGCCCTTGGGCCCGGCCACCACCACCCCGGCAGGGCCCACCCCCACGCCGGCGGACAGACGCTCCTTGAGCTCCAGACGCCAAAGCTCGCGGCCCAGTGTCGCGTCGAAGCGGACAAGGCGGCCTTCCGCCGAGGCGGCGAACACCGATTGCTGCCACACCCCCGGCACCAGCACGGCATTGCCGCCCGCACCCACCGTCGCCTGCTTGAGGCTCAACTGCACCGTCGGTTTGAATTCCGACAGGGGGGTCGGTACATCCCGCCGCGCGGACGTGCCAAACCAGTCGTCCCACAGTTCGCTCACGCTGGCGCAGCCCGCCAGGTTGAGCAAAAGGCAGCCGATGACTGCCAGCCGGGCCTGCCACCTCATCCCCGGCTCTCCAGCGCATCCAGCTTGATTTCCAGCACGGCACGCGCCGGTGCCTCTTTCGCCAGACGCTCGAGGGCGGCGCGATAGGCGGCACGCGCCGCGTCGTTCTTGCCCTGGGCAGCGAGCACATCCCCCCGCCGCTCCTGGTAGAGGACGTCGAAGGCCGGATTGTGCGGTGCCTCCAACAGTTTGAGCGCCGCCTCGTATTCCCTGTCGTCGAGGAGCAGGCCGGCGAGATTCAGGCGCGCGAGATCCCGGCTTTGGTCGTCCCGCGCCTGGTCCATCACCCATTGCAGCTGCTGTTTCGCACTCTTGCGATCGCCGCCCTGGACATTGGCCTTGGCCACGAGCAGCGCCGCATCCACCGCATAGGGGGTGCGCCGGTAGCGTTCCATGATCTCCCCGGCCAGGGCGCGCACCTTCTTCGTGTCGCCGCCAACGAAGGCCTGCTCCAGCGCTGAATAGAGTTGCGCCGCTTCGGCCCGTTGCCGCTCCAGGTACCAGGTCCACCCCCGGTAGCCGGCCACTGCGACAGCGAAGACGAGCACGCCCACCACCACTTTCGCCCCATGGGCCTTCCACCAGGCCTTGAGGGCGTCCAGTTGTTCCTGTTCTTCCAGATCGAATGCCATATCCCTTTTTCCCGGCTAGGCGTGCCGCAAAAGGTCCGGCAGCTCGTCGGGGGTGGCCTCCACTTGCTCCGCCACCTCCCGCAGGGCCTTGACCTGCGCCACGCCGCGCGCCATCTCGTCTTCACCGAGAATGACGGCAAAACGCGCTCCACTGGCATCGGCTTTCTTCATCTGCGCCTTGAAGCTGCCGCCACCGCAATGGAGCACCACTTTCAGCCCCGCATCGCGCAGACCTTCCGCCACGCGCAGGGCATAGCTGTCGACACCGCGTCCCCCATGGACGACATAGGCGTCGGGCACCGGGGGCTCCACCCGGCCCCCCTCCTCCTCCCGCAGCGCCAGCACCCGCTCAACCCCAAGGGCGAAGCCGCAGGCGGGCGTGGGTTTGCCACCCAACTGTTCCACCAGGCCATCGTAGCGGCCCCCGGCACAGATGGTGCCCTGCGCGCCCAGACGGTCGGTGACCCACTCGAATACCGTGAAGTTGTAGTAATCCAGGCCGCGTACCAATCTGGGATTGATGACGAAGGGAATCCCCGCCTCGCGCAGCAGGCTTTGCACGCCCTCGAAGTGGCGCAACGACACCTCGTCGAGGTCGTCGAGGAGCTTGGGGGCATCGGCAATGAGGGCCTGCATGGCCGGGTTCTTGCTGTCCAGAATGCGTAGCGGATTGGTATGGAGGCGGCGCCGGGCATCCTCATCGAGCTGGTCCTGATGCCGCTCCAGATAATGGATGAGCTTTTTGCGATGGCGCGCCCGGTCTTCGCTGGTGCCCAGGGTGTTGAGCTGCAATTCCACCACCTGGATGCCCAACCGCCGCCACAGGCGTGCGGTCATCACGATGTGCTCGACGTCCATGTCCGGCCCCGGCCACCCCAGCGCCTCCACGCCCACCTGGTGGAACTGGCGATAGCGCCCCCGCTGGGGTCGTTCGTGGCGGAACATGGGCCCCATGTACCACAATCGTTGCGGCTGCAGGAGCAGACCATGCTGCAATGCGGCGCGCACGCAGGCGGCCGTGCCTTCCGGGCGCAGGGTGAGGCTTTCGCCGTTCAGCGCGTCCTCGAAGGTGTACATCTCCTTCTCGACGATGTCGGTGACCTCGCCAATGGCGCGCTTGAAGAGGGCCGTGTGCTCCACGATGGGCGTGCGGATGCCCCGGTAGCCGTAGGAGGCCAGCCAGTCGCGCACGGTGTCCTCAAAGAACTCCCATGCGTGGATGTCCTGCGGCAGGATGTCATTCATCCCGCGGACGGCTTGAAGGCTGCCTGCCATGGTAACCCTTATGGAAAACGCGGAATTCTATCCCAATTCACGCCGCCGCCGCGCGTGGGGTGAGGGCGGCGAGCACCCCGTCCCAGAAGCGAAGCCGCGCGGTGAGGGCCTCCTTCGCCGCTGCTTCGGCTTCGGCGATGCGCTGCGCATCCCCGCCGCAGAGGTTTTCCAGGAGCCGCAAGGCAAGGGGGGCGTGGGTCCCCTCGTCCAGATGGATATGCCGTTCCAGGTAATAGTGGAAGGCCGGCGCCTGCTCCCGGTCCACCCCCATGCGGGCGAGCAGGGCGCGGAACATGCCGGGAATGACATGCTCGCGCCCCAGGGAAAAGGCCGCTGCCACCACATGGGGTTTGCCGCTGGCGATGAAGCCGAAGGTGGTGCCCATGAACGCCCGCGCCGGTTCCGGCACCGGTTGCGCTTTAAGGGCCGCTTCGATGCCGTCTGTCGCGGCATGCTTAACGAAAGCGCGGACGGGTCCGGGATCGGCGCCCACCTCCACCATCGCCGCGCAGTAAAGTTCGAAGTGGCTCGCGTAATTGAAGGGCGTCGCCTGCCCCGGCACCCCTTCGTCCGATTCCTCCTCCAGCACGATCTCGTTGATGAAACGGCGCACCGCCGCATCGCCTCGCGGCACCCAGGGCAGCGTGGTGGGCGCCACCACCCCCTGCAGGTATTTCACCAGGGACATGAAGTCCCAAACCGGATAGACGTGGTGCTCCATGAACACCCGCAAAGCCGCCATATCCTGCACCCGCTGGTACACCGGATGCTGCGCAAGTTTTTCCCGCAGCGCCTCCACGCCACTCCAAGCCAGATTGCCTGCCATGATCCTTTTCCTGTGCAAAATTCCCCCTCGCGGGGACAAACTTCTCCCCTTCCTTCCCCTCTGGATGGATACCGCCTCTGACGGGCGTTGATGAAAGGGCGCCGAATCAGCGCGCCACTTTGATGGGGATGGTGCGCCCCTGGCCGGCTGCGGCCTTCGTGGCGAGCCGCGCGCGCACCTGGCGTTCCAGTTCGTCCACCAGGGAAGCCGCCTCCACCTTGTGGCTAGGTTTGCCATCCACGTAAAGGAGACTCGGCGACCCCCCGGCCAGACCAATGTCCGCCTCCCGGGCTTCCCCGGGGCCGTTGACGCAACAACCGATGACCGCCACCGTGAGCGGCTCCAGCACGTCTTCCAGACGGGCCTCCAACTCGTTCACCGTCTTGATGACGTCGAACTCCTGGCGGGAGCAGGAGGGACAGGCGACGATGTTCACGCCCTTGTTGCGCAAATGCAGACTCTTCAGGATGTCGTAGCCCACGCGCACCTCCTCCACCGGATCGGCGGCAAGGGACACACGCAGGGTATCGCCGATGCCCTCGGCGAGCAGCATGCCAATGCCGATGGCCGACTTCACCGTGCCTGTGCGCAAGCCGCCGGCCTCGGTGATGCCCAGATGCAGGGGCTGCTCGATCTGCCGCGCGAGCAGGCGGTAGGCCTCCACCGCCATGAAGACGTCGGAGGCTTTCACGCTCACCTTGAAATCCTGGAAATCCAGGCTATCCAGGATGTCGACATGGCGCAGGGCGGATTCCACCAGCGCCTGCGGCGTCGGTTCGCCGTATTTCTTCTGCAGGTCCTTTTCCAGGGAGCCGGCATTGACGCCGATGCGGATGGGAATGCCATGGTCCCTGGCCGATTGCACCACCGCTCGGACGCGATCCTCCCGCCCAATATTGCCCGGGTTGATGCGCAGGCAGTCTGCGCCCAGTTCCGCCACCCGCAGGGCAATGCGGTAATCGAAATGGATGTCGGCCACCAGGGGCACCGGCGAGCGTTTGCGGATCCGGCCGAAAGCCTCGGCGGCTTCCAGGCTGGGCACCGACACGCGCACGATGTCAGCCCCCACCTGGGCCGCGCGTTCGATCTGGGCCACCGTTGCCTCCACATCGCAGGTTTCGGTGTTGGTCATGGTCTGTACCGAAATCGGCGCATCCCCGCCCACGGGCACGGACCCGACCATGATGCGGCGGCTTTTGCGGCGGACGATGGGCACGGAATACATGGTCACTCCAGGGTGAGGCGGGCCACGTTGACCTTGATGTAAGGGGTCAGATCGACAGGCTTGCCATTATAGGTGAGACGCACATGGGCCGCATTCCCCACCACGAGGCTGAATGGCCCCTCACCGGTGAGGGTCTCCTCCGTGCCCTTGCGGCCAAGCCGCGAAAACAGTTTGCGCCCGTTGCGGTCGCGCACCTCCACCCAGGCCTCCTCGTCGAAGACGAAATGCAGGCTGGGCATTTCCGCGGCGGGCGCGGTGGCGGCTTGCGCGGGGCTTGCCGCGGGCTTAAGGGGGGCCACGGGTTCCGCGGCTGGCAGCGGCAAAGGCTTCACCTGCGCTGCCGGGGCCGGCTTGGCCGCCGGCCGGGGTGAAAGCGCCCCCTCGTCGTGCAACAAGGCATAGATGGCCAGGGGCACCCCGATCACGATCACGAGCAGGACAAGCAGACGAAGGAGCCAACGACGCGAAGGCCGCGGAGAAATGTCGATCCCCTCGCCGCGCACGGCCGGAGCGGGTTGCACCTCCTGGGGACGCGCCGCCTCATAGGCGGCAAGCAGGGGCGCGGCGTCGATCTGCAGCAATCGCGCGTAGTTGCGGATGAAGCCGCGGACGATGGTATCGCCCGGGAGGGCGGCGAAATCGTTGGCTTCCAGCGCCTCCACCTGGCGCAGGCTGAAACGCAAATGGCGCGCCACGTCCGCAGCCGACCACTGCCGGCGCTCCCTCGCCTCGCGCAGCATCTCCCCCACGCTCTTGGCGGCGTTGGCCGGGGCGATGGCGTCCTCTTCCCTCATTCGTAGCGTTGGGCTTTGAGAAGCTGGGTCTCCGGTGCCTCCGGGAAGCGTTGCCGTAGCATCTGCGCGTAGCTCGCCTCGGTCTCACGGTCACCCAGACGCCTCTCCACCCGCACGCCAAGCCACAGCGCCTCGGCCGTGGGCGGATTGGCTTTCATGTAGCGCAAAAGCAGACTCTTGGCGGTAGCCGCATCCCCACGCCGGAAATGGATGTCCGCCAGATGATAGAGGGCCAGGGGATGGGTGGGTGCCACCTGCAGGGCACGCTGCAGATAGTCGATCGCCCCCGCCTCGTCGTTGCGCTTCAAGGAACAGATGCCGGCATTGACATAGGCCTTTTCCGGTGTCTCGTAACGGGGGTTTTTCAGGGCGAGGGTGAACTGTCGGATGGCCTCGTCGATGCGATTGCGCTGGCAGAGAAACCAGCCGTAGTTGTTGTATGCCTCCGAACTCGTGGGATCGAGCTCGATGGCGCGGCGAAAGGCCGCCTCCGCCTGCTGGTCTTCCTTGAGCTCCATGTGCACCAAGCCCAGCATGTAATAAGCGGGGGCGTATTTGGGATAGATCTGAGTGGCGATGGTGAATTCCTCCAGCGCCACGCCCAGTTGGCCATTGCCATAATAGGCCGACCCCAGTTCGGTATGGGCGCGTGCCGCCTCCAGCCGCTGGCTCTCCTCCTGACCCAGACTCTGGTTCTGCACCGGCTGCTGGGCGCAGGCGCCGCCAAATAGGACCAGCAGGGCGGTAAAAACGAAACGCCGGATACGTCCCTTGTTGCCCGTCATGGGTGCACTCCCGTCACCAGGCGCGCCAGGCGCCGGCTTTTGTCCTGTACCCGCCCCGCGAGCTGACCACAGGCGGCGGCGATGTCATCGCCCCGTGTCTTGCGGGTGGTGACCACGAAACCCGCTTCCTGCAGGATGTCGCGGAAACGGCGCTGGGCCTCGGGCGAGGAACGCGTGTAGCCTGCGCCACGGAAAGGATTGAACGGAATGAGATTGAACTTGCAGGGCACGTCGCGGGTGAGGGCGATGAGCTCCCGCGCATGCTGGGGCGTGTCGTTGACCCCTGCCAGCATCACATACTCGAAGGTGATGAAATCCCGCGGCGCCGCCGCGAGGTAACGCTCGCAGGCGGCCATCAGCTCCCGCAACGGATACTTGCGGTTGATGGGCACCAGGACATCCCGCAGCGCATCGTTGGGGGCGTGCAGGGACACCGCCAGGGCCACCGGACAGGCTTCCCGCAGCCTGTCCATGGCCGGCACGATGCCCGAAGTGCTCACCGTCACCCGTCGCCGGGAAAGGCCATAGGCATGGTCGTCCAGCATCACCCGCAGGCTGGTGACCACGTTGTCGAAGTTGGTGAGGGGCTCGCCCATGCCCATGAGCACGACGTTGGTGATGGGTCGCGCCAAGCCCGTTGCCCCGGTTAAGCCCTTGAGGGCGCGCTGGGCGAGCCACAACTGGCCGACGATTTCCGCCACCGACAGATTACGGTTGAAGCCCTGCCGTCCCGTGGCGCAGAAGGTGCAGGCCAAGGCACAGCCCACCTGGGTGGACACACACAGCGTGCCCCGGTAACGGCCGGCGGCAGCCTCCTCCCGAGCGCCACCGGCCGCCTCTTTCAGGCCCTCTGCCGCAAGCTCGGGGGCCGCGCCCTCCTCCGCCCCGTGAAGATGCGTCTGCCAATCCCCTTCCGGAATGAACACCGTCTCCACCGCATTGGCACCGCCGGTGTCCATGAGCCACTTCACCGTGCCATCGGCGGAGCGGTGCTCGGCGAGGATGCGCGGGGGCATGACGACGGCCCCTGCCGCCAGCTTTTCCCGCAGCGTGCGGGCAAGATCCGTCATCGCCGCGAAGTCCTGCTCACCGGCCTGATGTATCCAGCGCATCACCTGGCGGGCGCGGAAGGGCTTCTCCCCCAGCGTTTCCACGAAGTAGCGGGTGAGTTGCGGCAGATCGTAATCGAGCAGGTTGATGGTCACGGCAGGCGGTTTCGTCTCAGGACTTCAGCGCCCGGAAAACACTTCCATCTCGGGGAAGAAATAGGCGATCTCCACCCGGGCAGTGTCCGGCCCGTCGGAGCCATGCACCGCATTGGCATCGATGCTCTGAGCGAAGTCGGCGCGGATGGTTCCGGGCGCGGCCTTCTTCGGATCGGTGGCGCCCATCAGCTCCCGGTTTTTGGCGATGGCATTCTCCCCCTCCAGCACCTGCACCATGACCGGCCCGGAGGTCATGAAGTCGATGAGATCGTTGAAGAACGGCTTGCCCCGGTGCACCGCGTAGAAGCCTTCGGCTTGCGCCCGCGACAGCCACATCATGCGCGCCGCCACGATTTTCAGACCATTTTCCTCGAAACGGGAATAAATCTTGCCGATCACGTTCTTGGCCACGGCATCGGGTTTGATGATCGACAAGGTGCGTTCGACGGCCATGAATTTCCTCCGCGTGAAGTCCAGAAAAAACAAAGCGATAACTATACCTTTTTCGGCCGGGCGGCGAAAGGGCGGCAGATGAAGATGCGGTCATCCAGGCCAAGGCGAAGGCCGCGCCAACGGCTTTCCCCGGAAGTGGTAACATCCCCCGCAAATACAACCACGAGGGGGGAATATGGCCGAGCCGCCTGTTGACAGCGAGGAGATCAGGAAACGCGCCACCCGCCGGCTGATCGTGGCGGTGCTGCTCATCGGGCTGGCTGCCGGGGTGTTGACCTGGCTTTCCCATTACAAGCCGACGCCGCCGGTGACGCGGCCCGCCGCCGAGACCGTGCCGCCGCCCCCCATCATCGCCGCAGAGCCGGCCCCGCCGGCAGCACCCGCCCCCGAGGCGCAGCCAGCAGAGCAGACTCCCGCGCCGGCAGCGGAGCAGGCGCCCGCGCCGGCAGCGGCACCCGCCCCCCCGCCGCCCGAGACACCCGCCGCCCCACCGCCTCCCGCGCCGGCAGGTAAAGCACCGGCGGAAGCCCCGCCGCCACCGAAGGTGGTGGCCAAGCCCCTGGCGCCGCCGCCCCCCGCCAAACCGGCGGAAGCGGTGAAACCCCTGGTCAGGGCGGAGCCCGCGCCCACGCCGCCGCCCCCTGCCCATCCGCCCGCAGGCTATGTGGTGCAGTTCGGTGTCTTCAATAACCCCCAGAACGCGCTCCAGCTCGTGGAGCGCCTGCGCGCCGCGGGGATCGAAGCGCAGACGGAAACCCGGGTCATGCTGCCCCCCTTCAAGACCCGGGCCGAGGCGGAGGCCGCCCTCGCCCGGCTGAAGGAAAAAGGCATCAGCGCGGTGATCGTGCAGCGCTGATTTTCTCTCCCCGGCAGCGGCGCGGCCTGTCTCGGAAACGGCTGCGGGAGCGCCTTACGGCCGCCCGTAGAGGAGATGGGGCAGCCAGAGGCTGATTTCCGGTACATAGGTGACGAGGAGCAATACCGCGGTCACCACCAGAATCCATGGCGCGGCCGCTTTCGTCACTTCGGTGAGTCCCATCTTCGCCAGGCCGCTCGCCACGTAGAGATTGAGCCCGACCGGGGGCGTGATCATCCCCAGCTCCATGTTGATGGTCATGATGATGCCCAGATGGATGGGATCGATGCCCAGCTTCATGGCCACGGGCAAAAAGAGCGGCGCGAGGATGAGGAGGATGGAGGAGGGTTCCATGAAATCGCCGGCGAAGAAGAGCAACACGTTGACGAAGAGGAGAAACATCCAGGGGGTGAGGCCCTGGTCGATGATCCATTGGGCCAGTTGCTGGGGAATGTTTTCCGTGGTGAGGAGGAAGGAAAAGAGAATCGCATTGGTGATGATGTAAAGCAGCATGGCACTCATGTTGGCGGCCTCGAGGAGTACCCGCGGCACCTTGGCCAGGGGCAGTTCCCGGTAGACGAAGACGGCGACGAAAAAGGCATAGACGGCACTCACCGCCGCCGCTTCGGTGGGGGTGAACAATCCCCCGTAGATGCCACCGATGACCACCACCGCGAGCCCCAGGCCCCAGGCCGCCTCGCGGAAGGCCTGGCCGATTTCCCTGAGACTGGCGCGCGGCAGGGTGGGAAAGCGATGCCAGCGCGCCACGCCATAGGTGACGGCAAGCAACGCCAGGGCCATGACGAGGCCCGGAACGATCCCGGCGATGAAGAGCTTGCCGATGCTCTCCGAGGTGGACACGCCATAAATGACGAGCACGATGGAAGGCGGAATGAGGATGCCCAGTCCGCCGGAGGTGGCCAGCACCCCCACCGCAAAGCGTTTGCTGTAGCCCTGCTCCACCATTGCTGGCAGCATGATGGAACCAATGGCCACCACCGTGGCCGGGCTGGAGCCCGATATGGCGGCAAAAAAGGCGCAGGAGAGCACCGCCGCCATGGCCAGACCACCGGGCATCCAGCCCACCAGTGCGGTGGCGAAGCGGATGATGCGACGCGCCGCCCCGCCCGCCGACAGCAAGGCTCCGGAGAGCACGAAGAAGGGGATCGCCATGATCACGAAATTGTCGAGCCCGGTGAAAAGCTTCTGCGAGACGATGGCGATGGTTTCGAGCGACAGGGAGGATACCAGGGCGAGAAAAGCCAGCACGGTCAGGCCCAGGGCGATGGAAATGGGCATGCCGGTGAAAAGCAGCGCAAAGAGGATGGCGAAGATGACAAATGCGCTCATTCCACCATCCCGTAGCTGTGGCTGGGCTGCTTTCCGGTGCGGCGGTAGTGCACCAGCACCTGTAGGAAGCGGTAGCACATGAGGGCGGAGCCCAGGGGCACGGCGGAATAGACCACCCACATGGGCAGCCCGAGATCGGGCGAGACCTGCCCCGAATCGTGGATGAAAAGCACGAAGCGCAAGCCCAGCGCCGCCACGATGAAGGTAAAGAAGGCGCCGGCGGCGAGCGAAAGCTGCACCAAGACGCGTTGCCGCGGGGGATCAAGCCTGCGCACCAGCACGTCCACCCCCACGTGGATGCCGGTGCGCACGCCATAGGCGGCGCCGAACTTCGCCATCCAGATGAAAAGATAGATGGTGAGTTCCTGCGCCCAGGTGAAACTCAGGCGGTGGGTGTAGGGCCACAACCAGGAAACACCCAGGGAGTAGCGGTGCAGGACGGCGAGGAAAATGATCACCGTGGCCGCCGCCATGAAGCTGGCGATCAGGCCCTCCTCCAGGCGGTCGAGGATGCGGTTGAACATCCGCCGCTATTTCTTCGCCGCTTTTTCCTTTTCCACCTGGGCCGCAATGGCGTAGATGCCCTGGACGATGTCGCGTCCGATGACGTCCATGAACTGCTCGTGCACGGGCAGCAGAACCTTGTGCCAGGTCAGCCGCCCCTCCAGGGGCAGGACGTACACTTCGGTGGTGCCCGCCGCCCTCACCTTGGCGAGGGCATCGTCGTTCTCCTTCTGGGCGATCTCCCGCTCATAGGCGGTGGCCTCCTTCATGGCTTGCTCAAGCGTGGCGCGGATGTCCTTGGGCAGGCCTTCCCAGAAACGCTTGTTGACGATCACCGCGTAGCCGAGATAGCCGTGATCGGAAATGGTGAGGTGCTTCTGCACCTCGTGCATTTTCTGCGTGTAGAAGTTGGAAACCGGATTTTCCGTGCCATCCACCACCCCCTGCTGCAGGGCGGTGTACACCTCGGAGAAGGCCATCACCTGGGGATTGGCCCCCAGCGCGCGCATCTGCGCTTCCAGCACCTTGGATGACTGGATGCGCATCTTCAGCCCCTTGAAGTCGTCAGGCGTGCGCAGGGGGCGGTTGGCGCTCATTTGCTTGAAGCCATTGTCCCAGTAGGCAAGCCCAAGGATCCCCTTGCTTTCCAGTTTGGCGAAGAGTTTTTTCCCGATCTCGCCATCCATGGTGCGGTAGAGCGTTTCCTTGTTGGGGAAGATATAGGGCAGGTCGAACACCTCGAACTCCCGCACCCCCAGGGGACCGAACTTGGACAGGGAAGGCGCGAGCATCTGCACCGCTCCCAGCTGCAGGGCCTCCATCTCCTCCCGGTCCTTGTAGAGCTGGCTGTTGGGATAGACCTCGACACGCACCCGCCCCTGGGTGCGTTCCTCCGCCAGCTGCTTGAAACGCTCCGCCGCCTTGCCCTTGGGCGTGTTGGGTGCCACCACGTGGCTGAACTTGATGACGATGGGTTCGCTTGCCCAGGCGGCGGAAAGCCAAACGACCATGAGGGCAAACAGCAGACTGCGTGCGGCCATATCTCCTCCCCAATGGATGGTTGCTGTGGATCAGTCCCGATCAGTATAGAAAGGCCGCAGCGCAAGCGCCAAGCCCGGCTCGCCGGCTTTAGCCTGCCAGCCGCATTCCACCCCCAGGTTGGGGATCGCCACCAAGAGCCCCTCCACCCACAAAAGGGGCAGCCGTGCCCGCAACCAGGGGGGCAGGCCCGCCTCCTGCAGGAGTTTTTTCACGCTGCGGCGGGGGCGGCGACAGTCGGGACGCAACCGCTCCCCACCCTGGCGCAGTCGTAGCTCCACCCGTCTTCCCTCGAGCGCCGCAAGGGCAATGCCCTCGCCCACCGTGGGTTCGAATTCCAGTACACAGTCGAGCTCAGGCAACTCCAGCCGGTTTTCGCCGCGCCAGGGACGCACCCAGTCGGCAGCAGGGAGGCTGCGCGCCGGTTCCACCCAGGCTTCGCCCCGGTAACGGCGCAGGGCAAAGCCACCCCAGAGGATTTCCACCCGCGCATCGGGACTGGCGGAGAGAAGCTGGTGCAACATCTCGTCAAGGCGCACCGCATCGGGCAGCGGCGCGCCCTGGGCCTTGAGAAAGACGCGCAAAAGATTCTTCGCCCGCGACAGGGCAAGGTCGCCCAGGGCGGCCACGCGCAGCCTGCCATCCTTGAGGTGAGGGCGCAGATCCATAAAGCCGAGCTCGTCGAGGAGGCTGTCCGCCTCCGCCAGATGGCGGCTTGCCCGCAACACCGCCTGGCGATAGGCGGGGAAACGCGCTTCGATGCGGGGCAGGATTTCCTGGCGCAGGAAATTGCGCGTCAAGGCCGGGTCGCGGTTGCTTTCATCCTCCACCCATTGCAGGCCCCGCGCCCGCGCATAATCCAGGATCACGGCGCGGGGCACCTCCAGGAGCGGCCGCAACAGGCGCGGCCCCTCCCCCCCGCGCGCCATGGGCATGCCAGCGAGGCCGCGCACGCCACTGCCCCGCAACAGGTTGAGGAACACCGTTTCCACCTGGTCGTCCAGATGATGGGCGAGCACCACGTAGTCGGCGGGCACAGCAAGAAGCGCCTGATAGCGGGCTTCCCGCGCCTGCGCCTCCACGCCCCGGCCCTTGCGGTTGCGCACCCGCACCGTCTCCACCCGCAGGGGCACCCCCCGCGCCGCGGTGAGCTCGGCGCAAAAGCGGGCCCATTCATCGGCATGGGGACTCAAGCAATGGTTGACGTGAATGGCCGTCAGGGTGAAACCGAGTTCACCCCGCAGTCGGTCGAGGAGATCGAGGAGGACGACGGAATCGACCCCGCCGGAGAGGGCCAGACACAGGCGCCGCCCCCGCGTCAGGTAGCCGGCGAGGCATTCGCGGACGTGTTTGGCGAGGCTAGCGGCCGCCGGCTTCCTTGAACCGGCCATAGCCCATGAGCCGCTGGAAACGCCGTTCGATCAGTTCGTCCACGGAATGGTCCTGCAGATCCCGCAGGGTTTCGGTGAGCACCTTGCGCAGGGTGGCCATCATCGCTTCCGGATCGCGATGGGCGCCGCCCAGGGGCTCATTGACGACACGGTCGATGAGGCCCAGCGTTTTCAGCCGGCTGGCGGTGATGCCCAGGGTTTCCGCCGCCTCCGGCGCCTTGTCCGCGCTCTTCCACAGAATGGAAGCGCACCCCTCGGGCGAGATCACGGAATAGGTGCTGTATTGGAGCATGAGCATCACATCACCAATGCCGATGGCCAGGGCGCCACCCGAGCCGCCTTCACCGATGACCGTGCAGATGATGGGCGTGCGCAGCGAAGCCATGACATAGAGATTGCTGGCGATGGCTTCCGACTGGCCGCGCTCCTCGGCGTCGATGCCGGGATAGGCACCGGGCGTGTCGATGAAGGTGAGAAGCGGCAGACCGAATTTCTCCGCCAGCTTCATCAGCCTTTGCGCCTTGCGGTAACCCTCGGGCCGCGGCATGCCGAAATTGCGGTGAATCTTTTCCTTGGTATCGCGGCCCTTCTGGTGGCCGATCACCATCACCGGCTGGCCGTTGAAGCGGGCCAGCCCCCCCACGATGGCGGGATCATCGCCAAAGTGGCGATCCCCATGCAGCTCCTCGAAATCGGTGAACAACGCATTGATGTAATCCAGCGTATAGGGTCGCTGGGGATGACGGGCCACCTGGGAAATCTGCCAGGGCGTGAGCTTGGCATAGATGTCCTTGGTCAGCGCCTTGCTCTTTTTTTGCAGGCGCTCGATCTCTTCCGAGATATCCAGCGCCGATTCATCCTGCACGTAGCGCAGCTCTTCGATCTTGCTTTCCAGCTCGGCGATGGGCTGTTCGAAATCGAGGAAAGTGGTCTTCATGGCGCAAATGGAAAAGACGTTTTACCCGCACGGTCACGGCCACCGGCCATGATCGTTTCCTTCCCCCTCCGAAAGAAGGCACGAGGAAAGACTTCGATTCTTTCACGTCAATGATACAGGAGCAGTGCCGCCCCTGTCGCCCCTCAATACCAGGCCATGCCGCTCCCCTGCCCCCGGGGATCGGCTGCGGCATGGGCCCGTCCCGTCAGGCGGTCCACCCAGACGAGCTGCAGATTGCCCCAGGGCCGTTCCGTCGCGCGCACTTCATGGCCGCGCAACTGCAGCTCCTCCAGCACCGACTGACTGAAACCTTGTGGTTCCACCTCGATGCGATCGGGCCACCACTGGTGGTGATAGCGGGGGGCTTTGACCAGGGCCTCGAGGTCCACCGCTGGCTGCGCCGCATAGCCCAGCACGGCGAGGAGCACGGTGCTGATGATGCGGGAGCCCCCGGGACTGCCCAGGACCAGGACACCGCGCCCATCCTCGACGAACGTGGGAGACATGCTGGAAACCGGCCGCCGCAAGGGTGCCAGCCGGTTTACGGCACTGTCGGCAAGACCATAGACATTGACGCGACCTTGCCCCAGGGAGAAATCATCCATCTCGCTGTTGAGGAGGACACCAGTGCGTCCGGCGACGAAACAGGCGCCAAAAGGCGTGTTGATGGAGAGGGTGGCGGCCACGCGGTTGCCTTCGCCATCGACGATGGAGAAATGGGTGGTATCGCTCCCCTCCGGCAGCGGGGTGGCTTCCAAAGTGTCACTGGGTGTGGCGCGATCCGCCTCGATGCTGGCGGCGCGGCGGGCCAGATAACGGGGACTGATGAGCCGCCCGACGGGCACGTGCACGAAATCGGGATCGCCCACGTAACGCGCTCGGTCCTGGAAGCTGCGACGCAGTGCCTCCACCACCCAGTGCATGCGCTGCACCTCGTCGGCCTGCTCCATATCAAAGAAACCCAGCATGGCAAGGCTCTGGGCCAGGGCCAGGCCCCCGGCGGAAGGGGGCGGGGCACTGACGATGCGCATGCCCCGGTAGTGGAAAACCAGGGGCCGTCTTTCCCTGACCCGGTAACGGGCGAGATCCGCAAGCGTCCACAGGCCGCCGGCCCGTCGCACCGCTGCCACCATTTCCCGCGCCACCGGGCCGGCGTAGAACCCCCGCTCCCCGTGGCGGGCAAGCGCACGCAGGGTCTGCGCCAGCCGGGGCTGGGTAAGCCGCGCGCCCGCCTCTGGCACCGCCCCGTCGTCGAGGAACTGGCCCGCCGCCTCGGCCTGGCCGTGGAGACAGGCAAAGCGCACCTTGGCCATGGTGCGGTAACGTTCATCCACGGGAAAGCCCTGCTCGGCCAGGGCAATGGCCGGCGCCAGACTCACTTCGAGGGGGAGTCGCCCATAGCGGCGCGCCAGATGCGCCAGCGCCGCCGGCAGGCCGGGAATCGCCGCCGCCCGCGCGCCCTCGGTGGTGGGGCGGGGCAGGGTTTCGCTCGCCCCGGCGAACTGGCGCAGGGTGGCCCGCGCCGGCGCGGTCTCCCGCGCATCGACGAAGATCTGGCGGCCATCCCGCGCCCGGTGCAAAAGAAAGAAGCCACCACCCCCGAGACCCGAGCTGTAGGGCTCCACCACCGCCAGCGCGGCGGCCACCGCCACCGCCGCATCGAAAGCATTGCCACCTTTTTCCAGGATCGCCCGTCCCGTCTCCGTGGCCAGGGGATGGGCGGTGGCAAGCGCCTGGTCCGCCGCGCGGCTTGAAGGCGCAAGCACGGCAAAAAGCAGAAATACCACCGCGCAGCAAAACCCCAGCCAGGGCGAGGCGGCCGCAGGGTGAATCCCATGGCCCCGCGGAAAAGCACTGGCGGGCAGGGTGCCACGAGAGGCCATGGCTAACGGGGAATCTGCCAGCAGTTGTTGGGGGATTCGTAGAGAAGCATGAGGGTTTCCACCGGGGCCGTGGTCACATAGCGCACGCCGATGACATCCGGCCCATTGCGCCAGTGGAAGGCAAGCTCATTGCGCTCGCCGATGCTGGTGACGTTGGTGGCCGCCGTCACCCGCATCGGCTGACCGTAACGTTCGTTGTAGTTGTTGACGATGATCACCAAGTTGCGCAAGCTGGGCGCCACCTCCTGCGCCAGCCCCACCAGCCGGTCATTGCAGAAATCGAAGAGGAACTGGCGGTGGCTTGCGCGCTCCGGCGTGTCGTAAGCGATCAGCGTGGTAGCAGAGAAATCCCTCACCCGTTCGAAGTCGTAGCTTTTGAGCGCCGCCTTCACCTGCTCCCGCGTCATGCCGCTGCGGAAAGCGTCGATCTCGAAGCCCATGGCCGCGAGTGGCCAGAAAAGACAAAGCATCAGCGATAGGCGGCGCACGGGAAGGTCTCCGTGATGAGCATCGCCGGCGCCTGCTGGATGAGGATGCGGTAGGTGCGATACACCCCATCCTCGCCCGCGCGGCCGAGATCGAGGATTTCACGGTAGGTCTCCAGACCCCGCTCCCGCAGTAGCTCGCCGATGCCGATGCGACCGTCGGTGAGCTCCTCGCGCAACCTTTCCGGCAGACGATCGAGACGGATCAGGGATTCCGCCTCCCCGTACACCCTGCCCGATGCCGTGCCCTTGAGGCGCACCCGGCGCTTGAGCACCGACTCACCCGCAGCCGCCCCCAGCCAGGGGGAAGGGGTGGCAAGCCGAACCATCCCCTGACCCAGGTTTTCCACGGCCACCTCCTCCCAGAAATAGGCCTCGAGATGCTTGGTCACCGTGCCATCCGTCACCAGCAGGGTGCGCAGGAAGGGGGGCAGCGCCTCCAGGGCCAGGCTTTCGTCCCTGGCATTGGTGATGATGCCGCCGGGCACGAAGCCACGCGTCTGGAAATAAGCAAAGGGGAAGTTGCCGGAAGGGGCCATGGGCGCGAAAGGATAGCCGGGCTACAATGGTATCGGGCTTTGCCCTGCCCTGCCAATGTGCCCCGGGCAGGAGAAGAAAGCGTTTTTTTCCCGTTGCCACCAAGGAAGCCGGATTGATGCCTGACTCCCCCGCCGCTGCGACCGCCCTTGCCACCCTGGGTGGCGGCTGTTTCTGGTGTCTGGAAGCGGTCTTCGAGGAGGTGCGGGGCGTTTTACGTGTGGTTTCCGGCTATGCCGGCGGCACCGTCGACGCCCCCACCTATGAGCAGGTGTGCACAGGCACCACGGGCCACGCGGAAGTGGTAGAGATCCATTTCGATCCGGGGGTAGTGAGCTTCCGCACCCTGTTGGAAATCTTCTTCACCATCCACGATCCCACCACCCCCAACCGCCAGGGCAACGATCGTGGTCCCCAGTACCGTTCCATCATCCTCTACCACGACGAAGAACAAAGGCGCATCGCCATGGAGGTGATGGCCGAACTCACCCGCGCCGGGGTTTACACGGCCCCCATCGTCACCGAGCTTGTGCCCGCCACCCGCTTCTGGCCCGCGGAAGACTATCACCAGGGCTATTTCCGCAACCATCCGGCTCAGCCCTATTGCCAGTTCGTGGTGGCGCCGAAGGTGGAGAAATTTCGCAAGGTCTTCCCCGCCTGGCGCCGCTGATGCACCTTTACGTGGACATTTCCGGCCATGGCTTCGGCCACCTGGCGCAGACCGCGCCGATATTGAACGCCCTGCGGGAACGCCTGCCGCAACTTCGCCTCACCCTCCGCTGCGCCCTGCCCCGGGATCGCCTCAGCCGCCGCGTGCGGGGGGAGTTCACCCATATCGCCACCGCCAGCGATTTCGGTCTCATCATGAAAAGCGCCCTGGACGTGGACCTGCCCGCCACCCTCGCCGCCTATCAGGAGTGGCATAAAAACTGGGAAGCCCTTGTCGAGCGCGAAGCCAGGCGGCTGACCGAGCTTGCCCCCGATGGGGTGCTGAGCAACGTTTCCTATCTCGCCCTTGCCGCCGCTCACCGCGCCGGCATCCCCGCCATTGGCCTGGGCTCCCTCCACTGGGCCGCCATCTGCGCCGCCTATTTCTGGGACGAGCCTGCCTTCAGGCCCATTCACGACCAGATGCTCGCCGCCTACGGGAGTGCTGATGCCTTCCTGCGCCTGACCCCAGGCATGGCGATGACGGACCTGCGGCGGGTCATTGACGTCGGCCCGGTGGCCGAAGCCGGGAGAACCCAACGCGCCGCCCTGCCCGCCGGCCGGCTGGTGCTGGTGGCCATGGGTGGCATCGGCCTGCGCCTCCCCACCCGCTGGCCGCGCCTTGCCGGCGTCCATTGGCTTCTGCCCCGCGCCGCGGGCCTTGTCCGGAACGACGTCACCTCCATCGAGGAAACCGGCTTTCCCCTGAGTGACCTCATTGCTTCCGTGGATGTGGTGCTGACCAAGTCGGGCTATGGCACCTTTGTCGAGGCAGCCGCCAGCGGCACGCCGGTGCTCTACGTCTCCCGGCCTGACTGGCCGGAGGAAGCGGCGCTTTCCCAATGGCTCACCCAAGTGAGCCTCGGCCGCGCCCTGCCCCGTGCCGCTTTCGAAGAGGGGGCCTTCGCCGAGCCCCTGCTTGAGCTGCTGGAAGCCCCGCGGCCCGAACCCGTGGTACCTTCCGGGGTCGCCGAGGCTGCGGACTGGCTCGCCACATACCTTGCCCACTGACATGGCCCGCATTCTCTGCGTAGGCATCGCCACCCTCGACCTCATCTTCCGCGTCGACCACTATCCCCAGGAAGACGAGGAAATGCGCGCCAAGAGCCTGCGCATCGCCCGGGGAGGCAACGCCGCCAACACGGCCGTGGTGCTCGCCGCCCTCGGACACAAGGCAAGCTTCGCCGGGGTGCTGGCAGAAGGCGGCGAAAGCGCCCTCATCGTTGACGATCTGGCGCGCCAAGGGGTGGATTGGTCCTGCTCTATCCGACGCCCGGGCCGGCCACCCACCTCCTCCATCCTCCTTGCCCCTTCCGGCAGCCGCACCATCGTTCATTACCGCGACCTGCCGGAGTTTTCCGCCCGCGACTTCGCCGCCATCGACCTTGCCGGCTTCGATTGGGTCCACTTCGAAGGCCGCAACGTCCCGGAACTCCCGCCCATGATGGCCCGTGTCCGGGAAGCGGGTGCCCGTCTTTCCCTGGAAGTGGAGAAACCCCGCCCCGGTGTGGAGATGCTGCTCGATTTTCCCGACGTCCTCCTCACCGGCCGCGCCCTTGCCCGCGCCTGGGACCATCTAGACCCGGAAACCTTCCTCACCGCGCTGCGCTCGCGCGCGCCGCGCCCCCTCATCTTCCTGGGCTGGGGCGAGGCCGGCGCCTGGGCCCTGGAGGGAAGCCGAATACACCACACCCCCGCCTTTCCCCCACCGGTGGTGGTGGACACCGTGGGTGCCGGCGACACCTTCAACGCCGGCGTGATCCACGGCCTTCTGACGGGCGCGGACGTGGCGACCACCCTCCGCGAAGCGGCGAGGCTCGCGGGGCGCAAATGCGGCCGGGAGGGGTTCAGCTTCTGAGGGAAAGGGTCGCGCACAGGCGGCGCCAGGCTTCCTCAAGGCGGCGGCGGCCCGCCTCGGGTGGGTCATCGAGGGCTGCCAGCGCTTCCCGGTAAAAAGCGTCCAGCAACGCCCGCGCCTCGTCCCCAGGCGCGGCGTGGTCGGCCCCACCCCCCTCCCGCACCGGCCGCAGACGGGCATAGCGGGGGATCAGGCGCAGCCGGCCGGTCGCTTCCTCCCGGGCCAGCACGGGGCCTTCCTTGACATAGACCTGTCCCTCGAACTCAAAGCGCGCCCCTGGCGCGAGGTCGGAAAACTTCATCTGCCCGCTCCCATCAGGCACCAAGCGATCACGGGGTCGGGGGGTCCCCCGCCGGGACCGGCCCTTCCGCTGCCGCTGGCCCCCCGGCGCCAGCGGGCTCCGCTTGGGGTGACCAGTGACCGCTCAGGAGTTTCTCCAGCCAGAAGAGGCCCGCCACCGTTTTCGCTTCGCAGATGCGGCCGGTGCGCACCCAATCCAGCGCCTCAGCGACATCCACGGTGAAGACCTCCAGGAACTCATCCTCATCCCGCCGGTGGCCCTCGTAGGACAATTCCTGCGCCAGATAGTACACCAGCCGCTCATCGGCATAGCCGATGCAGGGATAGACCGTGGTGACATAGGTCCACTGGCGGGCGGTGTAGCCGGTCTCCTCCCTGAGCTCCCGCATGGCGCAGGCCAGGGGTGCCTCGCCGGGGTCGATCTTGCCCGCCGGCAGCTCGATGAAGTCCCGCCCCAGGGGATAGCGGAACTGCCGCTCCAAAAGCAGCCGGTCACCCGCAAGGAGCGGAAGCACCACCACCGCCCCCGGGTGCCGGATGTACTCCCGTACGGAAGTCCGGCCGTCCGGCAGCCGCACCTCGTCCCGATGGACCCGCAGCAGACGCCCGCTCCAGACCTCCTCCCGCCGCAGGGGCGCTTCATAAAGAATTTTTCTGGCCATCTTGAAACTTTCCCAGTCCGCTGCTATCTTACGAACACCCGAGTAAATTTGTCGGGTTTTCCGTGCCGGTTCCGGCCGTTTTTTGCAGCGCGTCTATTAGTATTTGTTACTTTACTTAAGGAGCAACACCATGAGCCTGATTCCTGGACTGACGACCGACGGCGTGGTCACCGTCAACCGTGTCATCCTCCGCCCCGGCTACACCGTGGAAGACCTGGAAGAACGGGTGGCGGAGCTGTGCGAGAACGTGAAAACCTATCACTCCGACACCGGCTTCATCGGTGGCTTCGTCATGATCAACACCGGGATGGTGTCCAATGAGGGTTCCACCATCGGCCAGGCGGTGGAGCATCCCCTCAAGGGACGGGAGGCGCTGATCGTGACCTTCTGGCAGAGCATGGAGGATCATGAGCGGTCCCATCGTTCCGACACTTTCCAGCCCCTCTTCAAACGGGTGCTAGAGCTGTGCGAGAACGGCAACGAGGAAATCGCCTATCAGCTCCTCTGGCAGGGCAAGGCCTACGATCCCGAAACGGCGAAGGCTGCCCGCGAAGCCAAGGAAAAATACAGCAAGGCGGCCTGATCCCGCCGAAGTCAACCCGGCCAGGGCTTCGTCCCTGGCTTTTTTTTTCGGGACGGCGGCCGCAGCTCAGCCGAGCTGCCGGATCGCCTCCGCGCAGAGGGCAAGCAGGGGCTGGGGCATCAGGCCCAGCGCCAGCACCGCCAGCCCGTTTGCGGACAGAAGCACCTGCATGTCCGCGCTGGCGCGCAGGGGCGTGTTGTCCACGGGCGCGTCGAAGTACATGAGCTTCACCACCCGCAGGTAATAGAACGCCCCCACCACCGACATGAGCACAGCGAACACCACCAGGCCGACGAAGCCTGCCTGGAGAGCGGCCTGAAGCACCGACAGCTTGGCGTAAAAGCCCAGGGTCGGTGGTACACCGGCCATGGAAACCATGAGCAGCAGCATGAGGAAGGCATGCCAGGGGCTACGCTGGTTGAGTCCCTTGAAATCCTCCAGCGCCTCCGCTTCGAAGCCTTCCCGCGAAAGGAGGAGAATCATGGCAAAGCCACCCAGGCTCATCAGCACGTAGGCCACCACGTAGAAGAAGGCCGCACTGAGGCCCGTCTCCCCCCCGGCAAGGAAGCCCAGCAGGACGAATCCCATGTGGGTGATGGTGGAGTAGGCCAGCATCCGCTTGATGTTGGTCTGGGCGATGGCGGCCAAATTGCCCAGGGCAATGGACAGGGTGGCCATGAGGGCGAGCATGGGCTGCCAGTCCGTGGCCAGGCTGCCCAGCCCCTCCACCAGGAGGCGGACGAAGAAAGCGAAGGCGGCGAACTTCGGTGCCGAACCGATGAAGAGGGTGACCGCCGTCGGCGCGCCCTGGTAGACATCCGGAATCCACATGTGGAAGGGCACCACGCCCAGCTTGAAGGCAAGCCCCGCCACCACGAAGATGAGGCCAAACACCAGCACCGGCCCCCGTTCCCCATAGGTCACCGCCGCCGCCACACGGGCGATTTCCAGCGATCCCGTGATCCCGTAAAGGAGCGACAGGCCGTAGAGCAAAAGCCCGGAGGCCAAGGCGCCGAGGACGAAGTATTTCATCGCCGCTTCGCTGGCCACCCGGCTATCCCGCTGTAGCGCCACCAGGGCGTAAAGGCAGAGGGAGAGGAGTTCCAGCCCCAGGTAGAGGGTCAGGAAATGGCTGGCGGAGATCATGACCATCATCCCCAGCGTGGCGAACAGCACCAGCACGTAGAATTCGCCGCGGTAGAGGCTACGCAGGCGCAGGTAATCCCGGGAATAGATGAGCACCGCCGCCACCGCGCCGTAGAGCATGAGCTTGAGGAGATCGGAAAGGCGGTCATCGATGAACATGTTGCCAAAGGCCGCCAAAGGCAGGGGATCGGCGGTCGTGAGCGTCGTCCAGGCGGCGGCGCCGAGGGCCGCCAGTGCCAGGCCGTAGGTGACCCAGCGCAGATCGTCGGCAAGGAAGAGGTCAAGAATGAGGATCACACAGGCGGCGCACAGCAGCACCACCTCCGGCAGGGCGGGAAGGAGATCGGTGAAAACGAAGTCAGCCATCATATCGCCCCATTACCAGGCACAGAACGCGCCGCATTTGCTTTCGGCCACATGTGCCAGCAGTTGCTCCACGGATGCATGCATCACAGCGGTGAATGGCGCCGGATAGATCCCCATGCCGAGCACCGCCAGCGCAACCAACGCCAGCACGAGAAACTCGCGGGGGCTTACATCCGGCATCTGCGCCACCTGGGGATGGACGATGGGTCCGAATACCACCCGCTTCACCAGCCACAGGGTATAGGCGGCGCCGAAGACGAGGGTGGTGGCGGCGACAGCCGCATACCAGAAGTTCACCTTCATCGCGCCCATGATCACCAGGAATTCACCGACAAAACCGCTGGTCGCGGGCAAGCCGGCATTGGCCATGGCAAAGAGCACGAACAAGGCCGAGAACACGGGCATGCTGTTGACCACCCCGCCGTAGTCGGCGATGTTGCGGGAATGCAGCCGGTCGTACATCACCCCCACACAAAGGAACAGCGCCCCCGACACGAAGCCATGGGAAATCATCTGCACCAGCGCCCCTTCGATGCCATGGGCGTTGAAGAGGAAAAAGCCGAGGGTGACGAAGCCCATGTGGGCGATGGACGAATAGGCGATGAGTTTTTTCATGTCACCCTGGACCAGGGCCACCAGGCCGATATAGACCACCGCGACCAGGGACAGGGTGATCATGAAGCCGGCCAGGGCGTGACTGGCATCCGGCGCGATGGGCAGAGAAAAGCGCAAAAAGCCGTAGGCGCCCAGCTTCAGCATGATGGCCGCCAGCACCACGGAGCCGCCGGTGGGGGCCTCGACATGGGCATCCGGCAACCAGGTGTGCACCGGCCACATGGGGACCTTCACGGCAAAGGCAGTAAAAAAGGCAAGGAAGATGAGCACCTGTTCCCGCAATCCCAGCGGCAGACGGTGCCACGACTGAACATCGAAGCTGCCGGCCTTCTGGTAGAGGTAGATGAAGGCCACCAGCATGAGGAGGGAGCCCAGCAGGGTGTAGAGGAAGAACTTCACCGCTGCATACACCCGCCGCGGCCCGCCCCACACGCCGATGACCAGGAACATGGGGATCAGCATCGCCTCCCAGAAGACGTAGAACAGCACCGCGTCCAGGGCGGCGAAGACACCGATCATGAGCCCGGACATGATGAGAAAGGCCGCGTAGTACTGGGCCACCCGCGTCTCGATCACGCGCCAGCCGGCCAGCACCACCAGCACCGTGGTGAAGGCCGTCAGCAGAATGAAGAGCACCGAGATGCCATCCACACCCAGGTGATAATCGACGCGGAAGGTTTCGATCCAGGCTGCGCGCTCGACGAACTGCATGGCGGCGCTGGCCGTATCGAAGCGGGTGTAGAGCGGGATGGTCACCGCAAGCCCCGCAACCGAACCGATCAGGGCCAGCCCGCGCGCCACCGCCGCATTGCGATCCGAACCGGTGGCGAGCACCAGCAGGCCGAAGACGATTGGCACCCAGATGGCAAGACTCAGCAAAGGCATCCCCCACATGTTTGTTTTTCGGGGCGCCGCCGCGCAGGCAGCCTCCCTTTCCCAGGCCTATTGGATTTTCACGAACCAGGTGATGAGCACGAACACGCCGATGAGCATGGCGAAGGCGTAGTGATAGATGTAGCCCGACTGGAACTGGCGGACCGCTGCCGCCAGCCTCCCCATCAGCCGCGCCGTGCCGTTCACCAGCCAGCCGTCGATGACCGTGGCATCCATCACCCGCCACAGCCAGGTGCCCAGCCGGCGGGCACCCCCGGCGAAGAACCAGTCATTGAAGCGGTCGAAACCATATTTCTCTTCCAGAATGCGGTAGGCGAGAGGAAAGAGGCCCACCAGGCGTTCCGGCAATTCAGGCCGCAACACGTAGAGATACCAGGCACTGGCCACCCCGGCCACCGCCAGCCAGAAGGGAAGGCTGGTGAAGGCATGGAGCGCCATGGCCGTGGCACCGTGGAAATGGGCGGCCAGTTCCGCCGGCGCCGGATGCTGCGGTAGGACGCGGATCGCCTCGCCAAAGGCGGTACCGTCGATCACCGCCCCCACCGTGAAATGCCCGATGAGGACGGAGGGAATGGCCAGCACCACCAACGGCACCCACACCACCCATGGCGATTCATGGGGCGCCGCCTCGCCGCCACCGTGTTCGCCGTGGCCCAGGTGGCCGCGGAAGCGCTCCGGACCATGAAAGACCAGGAAGTACATGCGGAAGGTATAGAAGGCGGTGACGAACACGCCCGCCAGCACCGCAGAATAGGCAAACCCCGCCCCCGGCACGTTGGCCGCGCGCACCGCCTCGATGATGGAATCCTTGGAATAGAAGCCGGAGAAGAAGGGCGTACCGATCAGCGCCAAGGCCCCGATGAGGGCGGTTAGCCACGTGACGGGCATGTAGCGCCGCAGCCCACCCATGTGGCGCATGTCCTGGTCATGGTGCATGCCGATGATCACCGACCCCGCGGCAAGGAAAAGCAGGGCTTTGAAGAACGCATGGGTCATCAGGTGGAAGATGGCGACGGAGTAACTCGAGGCACCCAGCGCCACCGTCATGTAACCCAGTTGCGACAAGGTGGAATAGGCCACCACCCGCTTGATGTCGTTCTGCACGATGCCCAGCAGGCCCATGAAGAAAGCGGTGATGGCACCGATCACCAGCACCACCGACAGCGCGGTATCGGACAGCTCGAACAGCGGCGACATGCGCGCCACCATGAAGATGCCGGCCGTCACCATGGTCGCCGCATGAATGAGGGCGGAAATCGGAGTCGGGCCTTCCATGGAATCCGGCAGCCACACATGCAGGGGAAACTGCGCGGACTTACCCATGGCGCCGATGAAAAGCAGGATGCAGATGACGGTCACCAGGGACCAGGCATGCCCCGGGATGAGCTCAATGGTGCGCAAGCCAAGGGTTTCGGCCTGGCCGAATACCGTGGCGTAATCGAGGCTGCCGGCATGGACGAGCACCAAAGCGATGCCGAGAAGGAAACCGAAATCCCCCACCCTGTTGACCAGGAATGCCTTGAGATTCGCGTAGATGGCACTGGGGCGGGTGTACCAGAAACCGATCAGAAGATACGACACCAGGCCCACCGCCTCCCAGCCGAAGAAGAGTTGGAGGAAGTTGTTCGCCATCACCAGCATGAGCATGGAGAAGGTGAACAGGGAAATGTAGGCGAAGAAACGCTGGTAACCGGGGTCATCGCTCATGTAGCCGATGGTGTAGATGTGCACCATGAGGGAGACGAAGGTCACCACCAGCATCATCATGGCCGACAGCTTGTCGATGAGGAAGCCGATCTCGAACGACACCCCACCGCTGGCAAGCCACGTATAAACCGTGCCGTTGAAGGTGTGCCCCGCCTGCACGTCGCGGAAAACGAGCCAGGAGGCCAAGCAGGAGATGGCCACGCCGAGAATGGCGATGCGATGGGTCCACACCCGGCCGATGTACCAGCCGAACAGGCCAGCGATGAGGGCCCCCGCCAGCGGCGCCAGGGGCACGATGAGATAGAGGGTCTCCCGGTCCAATGCCATCCGCCTACCCTTTCAGGCTGTCCAGATCATCGACATTGATGGTGCGCAGATTGCGGAACAGCACCACCAGAATCGCGAGGCCAATGGCCGACTCCGCCGCCGCCACGGTGAGGACGAAAAAGACGAACACCTGTCCCGCCACGTCTTCCAGATAATGGGCAAAGGCGACGAAATTCAGATTCACTGCCAGCAGCATGAGCTCGATGGCCATGAGCAGCACGATCATGTTCTTGCGGTTTAAGAAGATGCCCAGCACGCTGATGACGAACAACATGGCGCCGAGAATCAGATAGTGGGAGAGTGTCACCATCCTTTGCCTCACTCCTTGGTCGCGGTTTCCGGTTTTTCCGCCGGCATGGACACCAGCCGCACCCGCTCGGCGCGCTTCACCCGCACCTGGCGCGCCGGGTCCTGATACTTGGTCGTCTTGCGCCGGCGCAGCGTGAGCGCGATCGCCGCCACGATGGCCACGAGCAGAATCACCGCCGCGATCTCGAAGGGATAAACATAGTCGGTGTAGAGCACGCGGCCAAGGGCGCGCGTGTTGCTGTAGTCTGGCCCATGGGGCGCGGGGGCGGGATAGCGGTCAGCGCCGAAATAACGGCCGCCCAGCACCAGAGCCATCTCCAGGATGAGCAGCACCACCACCGTCGCGGCAAGGGGCAGGTAATCCCAGAACCCCTCCCGCAGCCGAGCCAGATTGATATCCAGCATCATCACCACGAAGAGGAAAAGCACCATCACCGCCCCCACGTAGACGAGCACCAGGGTGATGGCGAGGAATTCCGCCTCCAGCGTAAGCCACAGCCCGGCGGCGGTGAAGAAGGCGAGCACCAAAAAGAGCGCGGCATGCACCGGATTGCGCACGGTGATCACGCGCAGGGCGGCAAAAAGCAAAATGGCCGCGAGGAAATAGAAGACGAAGGTTTCGAAATTCATGTTGTTTTCTTGCAATTGCCGGAAAGGCCGCCCTCGCAGGGCGGAAGCATTTTCTCTCCCTTGCCGCTTTCAGCGGTATTTCGCATCCGCCGCCCGGTCCGCGGCGATCATCGCCTCGTACTTGTCGCCAATGGCAAGCAGCATCGGCTTGGTCAGATACAAATCACCGCGGCTCTCCCCATGGTATTCGAATATGCGCGTCTCGACGATGGAATCCACCGGGCACGATTCCTCACAGAAGCCGCAGAAGATGCACTTGGTGAGGTCGATGTCGTAGCGGGTGGTGCGTCGCGTGCCGTCCTCCCTTTCCTCCGATTCGATGGTGATGGCGAGCGCCGGACACACCGCCTCACACAGCTTGCAGGCGATACAGCGCTCCTCGCCGTTGGGGTAGCGGCGCAGGGCGTGCAGGCCGCGGAAACGGGGGCTCAACGGCGTTTTTTCGTCCGGATACTGCACGGTGATTTTGCGCGCAAAGAGATGACGGCCGGTAAGCAGCATGCCCCGGATCAGCTCCAGGAGGAGGAAGCTTTTCACGAAGTCCTTGATGCGCTCCATCATCCCCGGCTCCTCAGTGGAAAAGATGACCGTAGGGTGTGTGCATCATCGCCCCGATGAAGACGATCCAGATCAGGGTGACAGGAATGAACACTTTCCAGCCCAGGCGCATGATCTGATCGTAACGGTAGCGGGGGAAAGTGGCACGGAACCACAAAAAGAGGAAGAGGATGAAGGCCACCTTGAGCACGAGCCAGTGGAAACCATCGGCCAGGCCCGGCAGCGGCGACAGCCAGCCACCGAGGAACATGATGCTGGTGAGGGTGGAGACCAGGATCATGTTCGCGTATTCGGCAAGGAAGAAGACGGCGAAAGCCATGCCCGAATACTCGACGTGGAAGCCGGCGACGATCTCCGATTCGCCTTCCGCCACGTCGAAGGGGGCGCGGTTGGTTTCCGCCACACCGGCGATGAGATAGACGAGGAAGAGCGGCGCCAGGGGCAGCCAGTACCAGTGGAGGATTCCGCCCTCCTGGGCCTTGACGATGTCCCCCAGGTTGAGGCTTTGCGCCGCCATGAGCACGCCCACCAGGGCAAACCCCATGGCAATTTCGTAGGAGACGATCTGCGCCGCGGACCGCATGGCGCCGAGGAAGGCATATTTCGAGTTGGAGGCCCAACCCGCCAGGATGACGCCATACACCCCCATGGAAGTGATGGCCATGACGTAGAGCAGGCTCGCATCGATGTCCGCAAGCACCAGTTCCGGCGAAAAGGGCACCACCGCCCACGCCGCCAGTGCCGGCCCGATGGCCAGCACCGGCGCCAGCAGGAAGAGGAAGCGGTCGGCACCCGCTGGGATGACGATTTCCTTGAAGAGCAGCTTCAACGCATCGGCAATGGGCTGCAACCAGCCCTTCGGTCCCACCCGGTTGGGGCCGAGTCGAATCTGCATGTAGCCGATCACCTTGCGCTCGGCGTAGGTGAGATAGGCCACGCATAACAAAAGCGGCACGACGATGGCAACGATGCCAAGCAAAGTCTTGGCGAAGATGAAGAGTGAAGGGCCCACGGTGGGACCGAACCAGCTCTGGAAAAGCGCCGCCGCCTCCATCATGCCCGCTCCACGCTGATGGCCTCGAACATGCCGGCAAGCCCCGCCGTAAGGGGATGGCCAGCAGCAACATGCACGCAGCCTTCCGGCACGCCGGGATCGGCCACCGCCGGCAACACCGCCTGGCCCTGCCCCTGACGCAGGAGGAGCATCTCCCCTTCACGCAATCCCATCGCCGCCAGCATGCGGGGATTCAGCCGCGCCCGCGGCGGCTGGCCATCGCGCGTGGCCTGCAGGGCGGGGGCCCGCCGCGTCAGCACATCCAACTGATAGATGGGCACCTCGCCGATGCGCCACACCGCCCCTTCCCTTACCGCAGGCGCCCCAAGCACCGGTTCGCGCAGCCCGTTGTCGAGGGGCAGGGGCAGCGCCGTCCCGTCTCCCAGAAGCTCACGCCGCACCGCCTCGGCGGTCTCCTGCTCGAATCCCGGCAGGCCCAGGAGATTGCCCAGCACGCGCAGCACCTTCCATGCCGGCCGCGCTTCACCCTGAGGCTTCACCGCCGCGGCGAAGCTTTGCACCCGCCCTTCCATGTTGACATAGGTGCCCGCCGTCTCAGCGAAGGGTGCCACCGGCAGCATCACGTCGGCGTATTCGATGGCGGTGTCGCGGAAGGCGGTGAACGCCACCACCATGTCCGCCTGCTTCATGGCGGCCACCGCGGTCTGGGGATCGTGGCAGTCCAGTTCCGGCTCCACCTCGAGCAACAGATAAGCCCGGCGCGGCGAGGCCAGCATGGCCGCCGCGTTGAGCCCATTGGCGCGCGGCACCGCGCCGGCGATCCAGGCCCCGACACTGTTGGCCTGCTCGGCCATGAAGCCGAGATGCGCCCCGGTGAGGCGTGCCAGTTGCCACGCCAGGCTGTGCAGTTCGGCGGCACGGGGATGATGCTGGGCCAGATTGCCCAGCAAAAGGGTCGGCCGGCGGGCGGCACACAGTTCCTCGGCCATGGCCTGCGTCACTGTGTCGATTTCGACAGCCGCCAGCCACTCCCCATAGGGGGAGGGCAGCGCCTCGCCCTTCACCGCCGCGGTCGCCTTGAGGAGCCCGGCCAGACGTTCGATGAGATCCGGAGGAGGCACGATCTGCTTGTGAGCGAGCCGGCACAGCAGGTCCACGTCGAAGGGGTTGATGACCAGCAGACGCCCGCCCCGCTTCACTGCCTGTCGCACCCGATGGGCCAGCAGGGGCTGTTCCTTGCGGATGTTGCTTCCGCAAAGGAGAATCACGTCGGCCTCGGGGATTTCCGCAATGGGCTGGCCGAGCCAGGGCGCCCCCAGACGGCGCCCATCGGCGCGGAAATCACTGTGGCGCAGCCGATGGTCCACGTTCTCCGAGCCCAGCCCGCGCAGGAGTTTCTGCAGGAGATAAAGCTCCTCCAGGGTGGCCATGGGGGAGGCCAGCGCGCCGATGGCGGCGGGCCCATGGCGGCTGACGATGTCGCGCAGGCCATTGGCCACGTATTCCAACGCCGCCTGCCAGTCCACTTCCAGCCACTCCCCGTTCTGCTTCACCATGGGACGGGTCAGGCGCGCCTCGGAATTGAGGGCCTCGTAAGAAAAGCGATCGCGGTCGGCAAGCCAGCATTCGTTGACCGCCTCGTTGTCCCGCGGCAGCACGCGCATGACACGGTCCTTGCGGGTCTGGATGACGAGGTTGGCCCCCAACCCGTCGTGGGGGCTCACCCCGGGCCGGCGACTCAGCTCCCAGGGGCGGGCGGTATAGCGGAAGGGCTTGGAGGTGAGTGCGCCGACCGGGCAGAGGTCGATCATGTTGCCCGACAGTTCCGAGTCCACCGTCTGCGAGACGAAGGGCATGATCTCCGAATGCTCGCCGCGGAAGGCCTGCCCCAGCTCCATCTGGCCGGCGATCTCCTGGCCGAAACGCACACAGCGGGTGCAGTGGATGCAGCGGGTCATGTCGGTGGCGATGAGGGGTCCCAGATTCTTGTTCACCACCACCCGTTTTTCCTCACGGTAGCGGGAGGCGCCGCTGCCAAAGCCCACGGCCAGATCCTGCAGTTGACACTCGCCGCCCTGATCGCAGATGGGACAGTCCAGGGGATGGTTGATGAGCAGGAACTCCATCACCCCTTTCTGCGCCGCAATCGCCTTCTCCGAGCGGGTGTACACCTTCATGCCGTCGGTGACGGGCGTGGCACAGGCGGGCAGTGGCTTGGGCGCCTTTTCCACCTCGACGAGGCACATGCGGCAGTTGGCGGCCACCGACAGCTTGCGGTGATAGCAGAACCGCGGCACATAGATGCCGAGCAGGTCCGCGGCATCCATCACCGTGGAGCCTTCCGGAACTTCAATCTTCCTGCCGTCGATTTCGATGGTCAGCATAGGCGCTCAGTGACAACCATCGAGGCATCTGCCATGCTCGATGTGGTGTTCAAATTCATGACGAAAATGTTTGAGGAAACTCTGCACCGGTGTTGCCGCCGCATCGCCCAGGCCGCAGATGGTGCGGCCGCCGATGTTGCGGGAAACACTTTCCAGCAGGTCGAGGTCCTCCGGCCGCCCTTTGCCGTGTTCGATGCGATGGATGACCCGGTACAACCACCCCGTGCCCTCGCGGCAGGGCGTGCATTGGCCGCAGGATTCCTCGAAATAGAAATACGCCAGGCGCTCAAGGGCCCGCACCATGCACACCGTGTGGTCGATGAGGATGACCGACCCCGCACCCAGCATGGAGCCCGCCTTGGCGATGGAATCGTAGTCCATGGTGCATTGCATCATCACCTCGGCGGGCAGCACCGGGGTGGAGGAGCCGCCAGGAATCACCGCTTTGAGCCGGTAGCCCTCGCGCATGCCACCGGCCATTTCCAGCAATTCCGCAAAGGGGGTGCCCAGGGGGATTTCATAGTTGCCGGGGCGGTTCACCTTGCCGGAGACGGAGAATATCTTGGTGCCCCCGTTGTTGGGTTTGCCCAGCTCCAGGAATTTCTGCCCGCCGTTGCGCACGATGTAGGGAATGCAGGCGAAGGTCTCGGTGTTGTTGATCACCGTCGGCCGCCCGTAAAGGCCAAAACTGGCGGGGAAAGGCGGCTTGAAGCGGGGCTGGCCCTTCTTGCCCTCGATGGACTCGAGCAGCGCCGTCTCCTCGCCACAGATATAGGCGCCGTAGCCGTGATGGGCATGAATATCGAAATCGAATCCGGAACCGAGGATGTTGCGCCCCAGATAACCCGCGGCGCGCGCCTCCTCCAGGGCCCGCTCGAAGGCTTCGTAGAGCTCGAAGATTTCGCCGTGGATGTAGTTGTAACCGGTCTGCGCCCCCAGCGTGTAGCCGGCGATGATCATGCCCTCGATCACGCTGTGGGGGTTGTAGCGCAGGATGTCACGATCCTTGAAGGTGCCGGGTTCCCCCTCGTCGGAGTTGCAGACGATGTATTTGGGACCGGGCAGATGGCGAGGGATGAAGCTCCACTTGAGGCCGGTGGGGAAACCCGCACCGCCCCGCCCCCGCAGGGCGGAGGTCTTGATCTCGGCGATGATGGCCTCCGGCGGGATTTTCTCCGCCAGAATCCGGCGCAGCGCCTGGTAGCCGCCCACCCGCTCGTAGGTGGCCAGGGTCGCCGGCTCCGGCAGCTCGCGGGTGGTGAAGATGACCTTTTCCGACATGGCCTATTCGAGCTCCGACAACAGCTTGTCCACCGCCTCCGGCGTGAGCTGCGTCAGCATCCGGTGGTTGTTGACGAGGAGCAGCGGCGCCCCGTCGCAGGAACCCATGCACTCGCCCTCAACGAGGGTGAAGCGGCCGTCTTCGGTGGTCTCGCCCCAGCCGATGCCCAGCTTCTGCTGCAGATAGGCGCCGATGTCGTGGCGCTGGGTGAGCTGGCAGGGCAGATTGGTGCACACGGTGAGCTTGTAGCGCCCCACCGGACGGGTGTTGTACATGTTGTAGAAGGTGGCCACCTCATAGGCGGCGATGGGGGGCATGCCCAGATATTCCGCCACGAAGCGGATGGTTTCCTCGGCAAGCCAGCCCTTCTCCTCCTGGGCGATGCGCAGGGCCGCCATGATCGCAGACTGCTTCTGGTCCGCGGGATATTTGGCGATCTCGCGGTCGATGCGGGCAAGGGATTCGGCAGACAACATCAGCGATCGATCTCCCCGAACACGATGTCCATGGTGCCGATGATGGCCACCACATCGGCGATCATGTGGCCGCGGGCCATTTCGTCCATGGCGGCCAGATGGGCAAAACCCGGCGCGCGGATTTTCAGGCGGTAGGGTTTGTTGGCCCCGTCCGATACGAGGTAGATGCCGAACTCCCCCTTCGGATGTTCCACCGCAGCGTAGCACTCGCCCTTGGGCACGTGGAAGCCCTCGGTGAAGAGTTTGAAGTGGTGGATCAGCTCTTCCATGTTGGATTTCATCGCCAGCCGCGAGGGCGGCGCCACTTTGTGATCGTCGGTGATCACCGGCCCCGGATTCCTGCGCAGCCAGTCCACACACTGGCGGATGATGCGGTTGCTCTGCCGCATCTCCTCCATGCGCACCAGGTACCGGTCATAGCAGTCGCCGTTGACCCCCACCGGAATGTCGAAATCGAGCCGGTCATACACGGCGTAGGGCTGTTTCTTGCGCAGGTCCCAGGCCACGCCGGAACCCCGCAGCATGGGGCCGGTGAAACCCAGGGCGATGGCCCGCTCGGGTGGCACCACGCCGATGTTCACCAGCCGCTGCTTCCAGATGCGGTTGTCGGTGAGCAGCGTCTCATATTCATCCAGCAGGGCGGGGAAGCGGTTGGTGAAATCCTCGATGAAATCGAGCAATGAACCCTGTCTGGCTTCGTTCAGCCGCGCCAGCTCCTTTTCGCTGCGGAAGCGCGAGGGCTGATACTGGGGCATGGTTTCCGGCAGGTCGCGATAGACCCCGCCGGGGCGGTAGTAGGCGGCATGCATCCGCGCCCCCGACACCGCCTCGTAGCAGTCCATGAGGTCTTCCCGCTCCCGGAAGGCATACAAAAAGACAGTCATCGCCCCCACGTCCAGGGCGTGCGCGCCAAGCCAAAGGAGATGGTTGAGGATGCGCGTGATCTCGTCGAACATCACCCGGATGTATTGGGCACGGATGGGCACCTCGATGCCGAGCAGCTTTTCGATGGCCATCACGTAGGCGTGCTCGTTGCACATCATGGACACGTAATCGAGACGGTCCATGTAGGGCACCGACTGCAGATAGGTCTTGTGCTCGGCGAGCTTTTCCGTGGCGCGGTGAAGCAATCCGATGTGGGGATCGGCGCGTTCCACCACTTCCCCGTCCAGCTCCAGCACCAGGCGCAGCACCCCGTGCGCTGCGGGATGCTGGGGCCCGAAATTGAGGGTGTAGTTGCGAATCTCGGCCATGTTCAGCGCGCCTCCGGAGCGGGCACCGGCCCCTGTCGGCCCATGCGCCGTGTAGGCGCACCATGCATTGCGCAAGGCCAGGGGGCAAGGGGTTTTGCGCGGCGGTCAACCACGGAAGGTGTCCTCCCGGATCACGCGGGGCGTGATCTCCCGCGCCTCGATGGTCACCGGCTGGTAGACGACCCGCTGCAGATCGGGGTCGTAGCGCATTTCCACATGCCCGGTGAGGGGGAAATCCTTGCGGAAAGGATGGCCGATGAAACCGTAATCGGTGAGGATGCGCCGGAGATCCGGATGCCCTTCGAAGACGATGCCGAAGAGATCGAAGGCCTCCCGCTCGTACCAGTTGGCCGACGGCCAGATGTCCACCACCGAATCCACCACGGGGAAATCGTCATCCGGGCAGAACACCCGCACCCGCAGCCGCTGGTTCCGGGAGAGGGACAAGAGGTGATACACCACAGCGAAGCGGGGACCTTCCCAGGCGCCCTCGCCGTAGGTGGAATAATCCACGCCACACAGATCGACGAGCTGCTGGAAATGCAAATCGTAGTCGTCGCGCAGAAGCCGCATCACCTCGAGCATGCCGGCGCGGGGAATGACCAGCGTCAATTCCCCCACCTGCTCGCTCAAGGCGTGGTCGCGGTCCCCCAGCAGGGTTTGCAGACGCGCGGAAATGGCGGCGAGTTTCGCGTTCATGGGGGCAAGTGCTCCGCTTAACGGGCGATGGTCTGGGTGCGTTTGATCTTGTTCTGCAACTGCACGAGGCCGTAGAGCAGAGCCTCTGCGGTCGGCGGGCAACCGGGCACGTACACGTCCACCGGCACGATGCGGTCACAGCCCCGCACCACCGAGTAGGAGTAGTGGTAATAGCCGCCGCCGTTGGCGCACGAGCCCATGGAAAGCACCCAGCGCGGCTCCGCCATCTGGTCATAGACCTTGCGCAGGGCGGGCGCCATCTTGTTGCACAGAGTGCCGGCGACGATCATCAGGTCCGACTGCCGCGGGCTTGGGCGGAAGACGATGCCGAAGCGGTCCAGATCGTAACGGGAGGCCCCGGCGTGCATCATCTCCACCGCACAGCAGGCAAGCCCGAAGGTCATGGGCCACAGGGAACCGGTACGGGTCCAGTTGATGACCGTGTCCAGGGTGGTGGTGACGAAACCCTTTTCCAGCACGCCTTCAATGCTCATCACGCACCCTCAAGTCCCGACGCCAACGCCACGGGCATCCGCCGGGAGTAGCAGCGCCTCTTCCACCCTCCATCCCCAGGCAGGCGGCGTCGCGTCGGCGCTTGGCGCCGCTCGCCTGAGCAGCATCCCCGCTTGGCGGGGCCCCTGCGTCCCCCCGAGCGGCAGCGCCTCTTCCACCCTCCATCCCCAGGCAGGCGGCATCGCGTCGGCGCTTGGCGCCGCTCGCCTGAGCAGCATCCCCGCTTGGCGGGGCCCCTGCGTTCCCCCGAGCGGCGCTACTCCCATTCGAGGGCTCCTTTCAGCCATTCGTAGATGAAGCCGACGACCAGGATGCCAAGGAAGACCAGCATGGCAATGAAACCCGCAAGCCCGATTTCCTCGAGTACGATGGCCCAGGGGAAGAGGAAGGCGATTTCCAGGTCGAAGAGGATGAAGAGGATGGCCACGAGGTAATAGCGCACGTCGAACTTCATGCGCGCATCCTCGAAGGCCTCGAAGCCGCATTCGTAGGGGGAGAGTTTCTCCGCGTCGGGCCGGTTGGGCGAAAGCACATAGCCAAGCCCGATGGAGACGGCCCCGACGGCCAGCCCCACCAGCACGAAGAGCAAAATCGGGAAATAGTTGGCGAGCATCCTCCACCCCGACGCCTTGGCTGCGGCGTCTGTCATTCTCCAGGAAATGGGGGCAGTTTAGAGGCGGCTCGCGCCGGGTGTCAAGGCGGAAATTTTTTATTTTTTCTTTTGTTATCAAGGCATTATGCGATCATCCCGGTTTATTGTCGCATAATGGGGCTTTATGAATCTGGTGCCGACGATGAGACTCGAACTCATACGGCTTTCGCCACCGCCCCCTCAAGACGGCGTGTCTACCAATTCCACCACGTCGGCAATTGCGTTCTGTCGGCAATCCCAACGGTGGCGATTTTACCCCGTTGGCGATCGCTCCGAACTGAGCCCGCTCAGTTCGGGATTTCCTGGGCTTTGCCCCCCGCCGGCGCAGAAGCCGGCGCCTGGCTCGCTGGTGCCTCCTTCGGCGGCGGCACCGCCAGGGGCTTCTGGTGCCGGCTCACGGCGAAATATGTGAGGCCCGTGCTCGTCAGAAAAAAGACAATGACGAGGATTTTCGTCGCCCGGCTGAGGGCATTGGCGGCGCCGGTGGCCCCGAACAGGCTGCCGGCAGCCCCGCTGCCGAAGGCCGCGCCCATATCGGCGCCCTTGCCATGCTGCAGGAGTACCAGCCCTATGATACCCAAGGCGGCCAGCACGTGAATGATCCAGACCAGAGTTTCCATCGAGGGTTCCCTTACCGCTGCGCCGCCTTGCAGATGGTGACGAATTCCTCCGCGTTGAGAGAAGCGCCACCGATCAACCCGCCATCGATGTCGGGCATGGCAAAAAGTTCCCGCGCATTGCCGCCCTTGACGCTGCCGCCGTAGAGGATCACCAGCTCCTCCGCCAGCTTCGCATCATGGGGCGCAAACAGGCTGCGGATGAATGCATGCACTTCCTGCGCCTGCTCAGGGGTGGCCGTCTTCCCGGTGCCGATGGCCCAGACCGGTTCATAGGCGATCACACAGTGGCGGAATGCCGCCAGCCCCGCCCGGTCCACCACCGCCTGAAGCTGCCGCTCCACCACCTGCTGGGTGATGCCCTGTTCCCTCTCCGCCAGGGTCTCGCCCACGCAGAGGATGGGCTTAAGCCCGCCCGCCTGGGCAGCGACGAACTTGGCGGCCACCGTGGCATCGTCCTCCCCGAACAGGCTGCGCCGTTCCGAGTGTCCCACGATCACCAAGGTACAGCCAAAGTCCCGCAGCATGGCGGCGGACACCTCGCCGGTGTAGGCACCCTTCTCGTACTGGCTGACGTTTTGTGCCCCCCACCGGATGGGCGTGTTCTGCAGCGCGAACTGGGCCTGGAAGAGGTAGGGATAGGGCACGCACACGGCACAGCTCACCCCTTGCACATCGGCAAGGCCGGCCACCACGCCGTCGAGAAGGACCTTGTTCTCGACCAGGCTGCCGTGCATTTTCCAGTTCCCCGCGACCAGGCGCTCGCGCATTGCCAACCTCGCTGTGAAAAGCTGGCAATATTAGCGGCGAAGCCGCCGCGGGTCAATGTCGGCGGGGTTTTGCCACTTCACGCGTCCGGCGGTGCCGTGGTGTCCACCCGCGGCCGCGGCCCCTGCAGGGGGATGCCGGTGACCATCAGATACACCTCCTCGGCGATGCTGGTGAGATAGTCGCCGGCGCGTTCCAGGCCCTTGGCGATGAAAAGGAGCTGCACCGCGTCGGCGATGGTGCTGCTGTCCTCACGCATGCGCTCAAGGAGTCGCCCGAACAGCTCGCCATACATCTGGTCCAGCTCCACGTCGCTGCTCCAGACGACGTTGGCCGCCTCCGCATCTCGCCGCGCATAGGCATCCATCACCCGATCCAGGGTGGCGCGGATGCGCTGCTTCATCCACCCCAGGCGTTCTGCAATCCCCGGCTCCACGGGTGCGGCAAGCCGCTGGGCGCGCCTGGCGATCTTCTTCGCCTGGTCGCCCAGGCGCTCCAGATAATCCGCCATACGGCCGGCGGCGAGAATCTCCCGCAGATCGTCCGCCATCGCGTGCTGGCGGGCGAGCACCACGGTCATATGGCGGTGGATTCTTTCCTGCAGATGGTCCGCGTTGAGATCGCTGTCGATGACCGCCTGTGCCCGCTCCCGGTCCCCCGTGAGGAGTGCCGTCACCGCCGCCTCCAGCTCTTCGCCGGCGAGGGTGGAAAGGCGCAGCGTCTCCTCACGCAAAAGGTTGAGGTCGTGATCGAAGAGTTCCAGGGTGTGTTTGCCAGGCATGGTGTGTCCTTCAACCGAAGCGGCCGGTGATGTAGTCAGCGGTGCGCTGGTCCTGCGGCCGCGTGAACAGGGTGTCCGTGTCGGAAAACTCCACCATCTCCCCCAGGTGCATGAAGGCAGTATAGTCGGAGACCCGCGCCGCCTGCTGCATGTTGTGAGTGACGATGACGATGGTGTAGCGACTCTTCAGCTCGTAGAGCAGCTCCTCGATCTTGGCGGTGGCGATGGGATCCAGTGCCGATGCGGGCTCATCGAGGAGCAGCACCTCGGGCTCCAGCGCGATGGCACGGGCAATCACCAGCCGCTGCTGCTGGCCACCGGAGAGGGACAGGCCGTTTTCATCGAGACGATCCTTCACCTCGTCCCACAGGGCGGCGCCGCGCAGCGCCCTTTCCACCGTTTCCGCCAGCATCCGCTTGTCCTTTACCCCCATGAGGCGCAGGCCATAGGCGACGTTCTCGAAGATGGACTTGGGGAAGGGATTGGGCTTCTGGAAGACCATGCCCACCCGGCGGCGCAGCAGCGCGACATTGATCTTCTTGTCGTAGATGTCTTCCCCATCAAGGCGCACCTCCCCTTCGATGCGCACATTGTCCACCAGGTCGTTCATGCGGTTGAAACAACGGAGCAGGGTCGATTTGCCGCAACCAGACGGACCGATGAAGGCCGTCACCCGGTGACGGGGTATCTTCAGGTTGATGTTGAACAGCGCCTGGGTCGAGCCGTAGAAGAGGTTCAGGTTGCGCGTTTCCAGACAGATGTCGTCGGTGGCGCCCGCCCGTGCCACGTTCTGCGCCAGGGCGGCGCGCACGTCCACTCCCTGACGTTCAGTGATGGTATTCATATTGGACTCCGCGTGAATGGCTTTCATATGCTTTCCAGACTCCGGTATTTCTCCCGCAGCCGGTTGCGCAGGGAGACCGCCGTGAGATTGAGGACGATGATGACCAGCACCAAAAGCAGGGCGGTGGCATAGACCAGGGGCCGCGCCGCTTCCACGTTGGGGCTCTGGAAGCCCACGTCATAGATGTGGAAGCCCAGATGCATGAATTGCCGCTCCAGATGGAAATAGGGGAAATGCCCGTCGAGGGGCAGGTTCGGGGCAAGCTTCACCACCCCCACCAGCATGAGGGGAGCAGTCTCCCCCGCCGCCCGCGCCACGGCGAGGATGAGCCCGGTCATCATGGCGGGGCTCGCCATGGGCAGGACGATGCGCCACAGGGTTTCGGCCTTGGTCGCCCCCAGCGCCAGGCTGCCGGCGCGAATGGTCTCCGGCACCCGCGCCAGGCCTTCCTCGGTGGCGACGATGACCACCGGCAAAGTGAGGATGGCGAGGGTGAGGGAAGACCAGAGGATGCCCGGACTGCCGAAGGTGGGGGCCGGCAGCGCCTCGGGGAAGAAGGCTTCGTCGATGTGGCCGCCAACAAAATAGACGAAGAACCCCAGGCCGAATACGCCGTAGACGATGGACGGCACACCGGCAAGATTGTTCACCGCAATGCGGATGATGCGGATCAACGGGCCCTGTCTTGCGTATTCGCGCATGTACACCGCCGCCATCACCCCCAGAGGCATGACCAGGATGGACATCAGGATCACCATCATCACCGTGCCGAAGATGGCGGGGAAAATCCCCCCCTCCGTATTGGCCTCCCGCGGGTCGTCGGTGATGAATTCCTTGAGTTTGGCGAAATAGAAGCCGATCTTGCCCGTAAGCGACAGCGCGTTGGCGCGGTAAACCTTGGCCACCTTGGCCAGCGGCACCTCCACCACGCTGCCGTCGGCCACCTCCACCATCATGCTGTCACGGGCGATTTCCTCCCGCAGCCGTGCCAGCCGCTCCTGCAGGGCGGAGAAGCGGGCGTTGGCCTCGGCGCGCGCTTCCTCGATGGCCGCCTTGGCGGCGGGCGTGAGCTGGCCATCGAGCTGAAGCCGCCGCTCCCGCAGACGCAGCCGCTCCAGGGTGTAGTTCACATCCCCGATGTCGTAGCGCTCGATGCGGAAGATTTCCCGGAACAGCTTGAGGGCGCGGTCGGCGCGGCTTAACAGCTCCGGCCAGGCTGCCTCACCCTCCGCCACCACCCGCCCCTTTTCCTTGACGGCACGCAGGTGGCCGTAAAGATTGCCCCATTCGTGGCGTTCCACGGTGAGCACGTCCCGGGGGTAGGCGAATTCGCCAAGGAGGGGGCTTGGGAACCACTTGAAATCCGTGCCGGTGAGATCACGGTTGCCCAGCTTGAAGAGCAACCGGGTGGTAAAGGCGGCCTCCCCCGGAATGTCGAAGCCGGCCTCGCGCAAGCGTTTTACCGCCACCTCCTCCTCTTCCTTGACCTCACCGATGATGCGCACCTTGCGCCCATCTTTCTCCACGTAAGTGGTCTCCACCACCGGCGACGGCCAGAAATAGCCGAGGCCCCGCACCGCCGTGAGCCAAAGCACCCCCAGCACCAGCACCAGCGCCAGGGCCATGCCGCCGGCGGAAAACCATATCCAAGGATCGCCCGATTTGATCCAGTCTCTCATCGCGTACCTTTCACAGAGCGCTGTATCGCCGGCGCAGACGCTGGCGGACTAGCTCCGCCACCGTGTTCACCACGAAGGTGAAGCCGAACAGGACCAGGGCGGAGACGAACAAGAGGCGGAAATGGGTGGTGCCCACCGCCGCCTCCGGCATTTCCACGCCGATATTGGCGGCCAGGGTGCGGAATCCCGTGAAAATGCTGAGATCCATGACCGCGGTGTTACCGGTGGCCATGAGCACGATCATGGTCTCCCCCACCGCCCGGCCAAGCCCGATCATCACCGCGGAAAAGATACCCGGACTTGCGGTGAGCAATACGATGTTTTTGAGGGTCTGCCAGCGGGTGGCCCCCAGGGCCAGGGAGCCGGCGGTCAGGTGTTTGGGCACACTGAAAATGGCATCCTCGGCGATGGAGAAGATGGTGGGCGTGACGGCAAACCCCATCGCCAGCCCCACCACCAGGGAGTTGCGCTGTTCATAGGTGATGCCATGCTGGTTCAACCAGTGGGGCATGTAACCGCCAAAGAAACGCGCTTCTAGAGGATGGCCGAGAAAGAAAGCCAACCAAATGGCCAGGGCCACCACCGGCAGCAGCAGAACCGCCTGCCAGCCCTCCGGCACCCAGGCTTTCCAGGCAATGGGCAGGCGGTGCCAGACGTAGGCCGCAACGAGGACCAGGATGGGGATGGTCACGAAGGAAAGCAGGGTGGCGAGCAGATTGTTTTCCACCAGCGGCGCAAGCCACAGTCCGGCGAGAAAGCCAAGAATCACCGTGGGCAGGGCTTCCATGATCTCGATGGTGGGCTTGGCCAACCGGCGCGTGGCCGGGGACATGAAATAGGCGGAGTAGATGGCGGCGAAAATGGCCAGCGGGGTGGCCAGCAGCATGGCGTAGAAGGCGGCCTTGAGGGAGCCCAGGGTCAGCGGGGAAAGGCTGAATTTCGGCTCGAAATCGTTGGTCGCCGCCGCCGACTGCCAGATGTAGTCCGGCTTTTCGTAGCTTTCGTACCACACCCGCTGCCAGAGGGCATAGAAGGAGACTTCCGGATGATCGTTCTTCACCTGCGCGATGCGCAGATGGCCATCCTCGCCTTCGATCATGAGGGCATTGGCCCGCGGCGTGAAGCCTGCTGCCCGCACCCCTCCCGGCGTCACCTGACCCTCCCAGAGCAGACGTTGCGAAGTGGCGTAATACAGTCCCACATTGCCACGGGCATCGCCGGCGACGAAACCCTTGCGGAAATACTCGGGGGCAAGCGCGGTCACCGCCGCCGGCAGGGGCTTGAAATCACGGATATGGGTGAGGTGGGGGGTGTTGGCCTCGTCCCGCACCAGGAACCACTGGGCAAGCCGTCCCTGCTGCGTGCCCACAATCAGGGAAAAGCCACCGGAAAGGATGGTGAGGGCCGTGACGCGATCACCCTCCGGCACCACCTGTTTTTCCTGAACGAAGCGCGGTGCGGACTTGTCGGTGATGTCGTAATGGCGGATGAAACGGCCACCGTGGGCAATAAAGAGCTCCCGCTGTTTGATCTCGGCGATCATGCGATCGACGGGCGCCATGAAATCCGGAATGACCCCGGCGCTGCGTTCCAGGGTCACCTCCCCCGTCATCATGTTCTGCCGTGCACTCACCCCCATGACCAGGATGCGCCCATCCGCGGTTTGCCCCACCAGGGTGGTGCTGCCATCGGCACTGGCCACGGTGAGGCTTTGGATGGGCTTCCCCTGCTCGTCGAGAACCACCGGTGCCTCGCCCAGGGGATATTCGATGCTGGGCGTGATGAAGCGCCGGTTGTTCTGCGCCGCATCGTAGGTGACATCGTATTTTTCCTGGACCACTAGCACGCGGCCATCGGAAAGCCCTAGGGCGTGGACGTGGTGGGAGGGGTCGCCGGCGCCGAAACTGGTGATGCGCACCCCCGCCGCGAGCGGCATCCTGAAGGTGGCCCGGGGCGCACCCGTTTTCAGGTCGAAGAAGACCACCTGGCCGCCTTCCGTGTAGCGGGCGCCGATCTCCCGTTGTTCCTCCCCGGAATAGAAGAGCGTCCGCTCAGCCGCGGGGCCGGGCAGCGTCACCGCCTGCCACGGGCCCACCTGCACCGGCTTCACCAGCGGCCAGGCCACCCAGGCGAGATAGAAAAAAATCACACTGATGGCAACGATGACGCTGATGCCGCCCAACGTCATTACCTGCCGGAACAGCCAGTCCTTCACCATGCGTGCCCGCAGGGCGCCGGAGAGGGTAGCAAGCATGCCCGTCAGCTCAGAGGTCGGCGTGTTCATTGGCTGGTGGATTCCCTCAGAACAGAAAGCGGGCCAGCCGCGGGGCTGGCCCATGGGGTTGCAGTGTGGCCCGCCCTAGTTTGCCGCTGTTGCCTTCTTCGGATGCAGGGCGTGGAAACGCTTGATTGCCGCCTCCGGCCGCCCTTCCTTGGCAGTGTTCTTGTTGAGGGCGTAGATCACCGTCTCCCCGTTGGGACCGACCCCAATCTCCGTATAGGTAAGGGGCACCTCGCCGTGCTTGAGGTAATCGGCCATGTCGGGCCAGGTGAAAAAGACGTAATAGCGACCGCCCTTCAGCACTTCGCCATAGAAGGGACCCGACGGGGTCGCCTGGCCTTTGTACAAGCGTTCCGCCGGCGTGGGACGACCGGCGTCCTTGGCGTCGTCCTTGGTCAGGCCGAAGACAAGGGAGGTCCCCTCCGGCCCTTCCCCGATGAAGGTTCTGGCCAGGGCAACTTCGCCCGTCTCAAGAAAGATGCGGTATAACGCCGGATCGCCAAAAATGTAGTAACGGCCCCGCTCCTCATCGAAAACGATGAAGAGATTTGCCTCCTGTTGCGCCGCAGCCTGGGATTCGGCCGCGGCTTGGGAGGCCGCAGGTTTGGCTGGCTGCGCCGCAGGTGGGCTCACGCGCTCCGTGGCACACGCGGAAAGGGTGAGCGCCCCGGCAAGTGCCAGGGCCGTGAAAACGTGCTTATCCATTGTCTGTCCCCTGAGTGCGCCGGCGGCCCCGCCGCCGGCTGTGATGCGTTATTTCAGGATTTCCGCCAAAGCCTTCTCGGCCATCTTGGCGGGCAGCGGCACGAAGCCATCCTTGACGACGACGGTCTGGCCCTGCTTGGACAGCACCATCTTGAAGAACTCCCGCTCCATGGGCGGCAGCGGCTGGTTGGGCTTCTTGTTCACGTAGATGTAGAGCACCCGCGCCAGGGGATAGCTGCCATCGATCGCGTGCTTGGCGTCGGCCTCCACGAAGGGCGCGCCTTCCTTGGCGGCAAGGGGCACGGCGCGCACACCGGAAGTCTTGTAGCCAATCCCGGAATAACCGATGGCGTTGAGCTGACCCGTCACGCTCTGCACCACGGAGGCGGAGCCCGGCTGTTCGGCCACGTTCTTCTTGAAGTCACCCTTGCACAGGGCGTGTTCCTTGAAGTAGCCATAGGTCCCAGACACCGAGTTGCGGCCGTAGAGGGCGATGGCGCGATCCGCCCACTCGCCGGTCAGCCCCACCTGACCCCACTTGGTGATGTCCTGGGGATAGCCGCATTTGCGGGTGGAGGAAAAGATCGCGTCCACCTGCGGGATGGTCAGCCCCTTGATGGGGTTGTCCTTGTTCACATACACCGCCAGGGCATCGATGGCCACCGGCACGGGCGTGGGCTTGTAGCCGTGTTTTTTCTCGAAGGCCTCCACCTCCTTGGCGTTCATCAGTCGGCTCATGGGGCCGAAGTTGGAGGTGCCCTCGGTCAGGGCAGGCGGCGCCGTGGAGGAACCGGCACCCTGGATCTGGATGTTGACATTGGGGTAGTAACGCTTGAACTGCTCCGCCCACAGGGTCATCAGGTTGTTGAGGGTGTCCGAGCCGATGCTGGTGAAGTTGCCGGCCACACCCGGGGCTTTTTCGTAATTGGGCAGCGCCGGGTCCACCTCGACGGCGGCGTGTGCCGACACGGCGGCAAAACCCGTCGCCAGGGCGAGGGCGGCGAATAGCTTGCGGGGCGAAAGTTTCATGTTTTCTGGCTCCTTGACATGTTGTGGGTGAAGGGGAGAGCAGGCCCGAAGAGCCTGCCTTCGCCCGGGATTGTGGAGCCAGCATGTTGCAGGAATGTGACAGTCCACAATGCCCGGCAAGCCGCCCGCGGAGCTTCGCCCGCAAAGATTGCCGCTGATGAAGAAAGGCGGCGGGACAGCGGGACCTGCCACAAACCCGCAATAGTTTTGTAACATTCGCGTTTCTCCCGTTCCGGAGCATCCCATGAAACGTTTCCTCACCCTCGTATCCGTCCTGGTCTCTATCGCCCTCGCCCCCGCCGGCCAGGCCCGGGCGATGAACATCACCGGCGCCGGCTCGACCTTCGCCTACCCCATCTTGGCCAAATGGGCGGAAGCCTACCGCGCCAAATCGGGGGTGAGCCTCAACTATCAGTCCATCGGTTCCGGCGGTGGCATCAAGCAGATTCAGGCGAAAACGGTGGATTTCGGCGCCTCCGACAAGCCGCTGCCCGTGGCCGAGCTGGAAAAGCACGGCTTGATCCAGTTTCCGGTGATCATGGGTGGCGTCGTCCCGGTGGTGAACCTGCCGGGCGTGGCCGCCGGCAAGCTGCGTCTTGATGGGCCAACGCTTGCCGACATCTTCCTCGGCAAGATCAAACGCTGGAACGATCCGGCGCTCCTTGCCTTAAACCCCGGCCTTGCCCTTCCCGCCCAGGCCATCACCGTGGTGCACCGTTCCGACGGCTCCGGCACCACCTTCATCTTCACCAACTACCTGTCCAAGGTGAGCCCCGAGTGGAAACAGAAAGTGGGTGAAGAGGCCTCCGTCGCCTGGCCAACCGGGGTGGGCGGCAAGGGCAACGAGGGCGTGGCGTCCTACGTGCGCCAGATCAAGGGATCCATCGGCTATGTGGAATACGCCTATGCCAAGCAGAACAACATGAGCTACGCCCTACTGAAAAACCGGGAGGGCGCTTTCGTCGCGCCCAATGCCGACAGCTTCCGCGCCGCGGCCGCCAACGCGGAATGGGAAAAGGCGCCGGGCTTTTACGAACTCCTCACCAATGAGCCCGGCAGGCAGAGCTGGCCCATCACCGGCGCCACCTTCGTCCTCATGCACAAGGTGCAAAGCAAGCCGGAAGTGGGCCGCGCCGTGCTCGCCTTCTTCGACTGGGCCTATCGGGAGGGGGACCGGCTGGCCCTGGACCTCGACTACATCCCGCTGCCGGACAAAGTGGTGCAACTCGTGGAAGAGACCTGGAAAAAGGAAATCCGGGATGGCGCGCGCAACCCCTTGTGGTGAGTGGCATCTGACCCCTGCGCCTGACTCCTTGCCGGGACACCATGTCGAAGATCATCAGTGATGCAACCCTGAAACGGCACCACCTGCTCGACCGGCTGTTTCGTGCCACCACCTGGCTTTTTGCCTTGGTGGATTCAATCTCGAAGTGCAACGCGGCTGTATGATTGCATAAATACCTGATGAGGTGTTTTCCAGTTCAGGC
>JAIMAL010000019.1 GCA_023511995.1 Burkholderiales bacterium | reverse complement strand
TTGATGGGGCAAAATGCTCGCACATTCTGACCCACCTACCCGTTAATCAAAATTGCACTTCAAACTTGAATCCGCGAATGGTGGCAAGCCCCATCACATGGCCGATCCGCGTGATCGCCTCCACCATGGCGAAATCCACCGCATCGGTGAGCATGTCGCGCACGAAGCCACCGTCGATCTTGATGGAATCCACGGGCAGGGTCTTGAGGTAAGCGAAGGAGGACATGCCGCTGCCGAAATCGTCGAGGGAGAAACGGCAGCCGGCGGCGCGCAAGGTGTTCATCAGACGCAGCGCGCGGGAGAGGTTGGCGATGGCCACCGTCTCTGTGATTTCGAAGCAGATGTGGCGGGCGTCGATCCCCCGCTTGCGGATTTCATCGAGAACGAAATCGCCGAAGGCCTCATCCCCGAGGGACTGGCCGGACAGATTGATGGAAAGCAGGGCATCGGGGCACAGGCCATCGCGGTTGCGTGCCAGCCACTCGAAGGTAGTGCGCACCACCCAGCGGTCCAGGGTGGGCATGAGGTTGTAGCGTTCCGCGGCAGGGATGAAGGCCATGGGGGGCACCAGCTGCCCATCGCCATCCACCATGCGCAGCAGGATTTCCCGCCGGCGGCACGGCTGACCCAGGGGCAGGGGATGAATTTCCTGGAAATAAAGGCGGAAACGTCCCTCCTCGAAGGCGCGGGTCAAACGGTCCACCCATTCGATTTCCCCATGACGCCGGCGCACATCGGCATCGGCCGCCCGGTGGACGAAGACCCGGTTGCGTCCCCGTTCCTTCGCCATGTAACAGGCGGTGTCGGCAGCAGCCAGCACCGAAGCGAGCCCCCCGCAGTGGGGGCCCAGCTCCACCACGCCGACGGAAGCGCCCACGGTGAAGGTCTTGTCTTCCCAGACGAAGCGGAACTCGGCGATTTCCTGCCGCAGATGTTCCGCCACCGCCACCCCCTCTACGCTGCTGCGGCCGGGCAGGAGCACTCCGAACTCGTCACCCCCGAGGCGGGCCAGGGTGTCTTCCGCCCGCAGCTTCTGTCTCAGCACCGCCGCCAACTGGCGCAAAAGCTCGTCACCGGCGATGTGGCCGCAGACGTCGTTGACCAGCTTGAACTGGTCGAGATCGAGATAGAGCAGCACGTGATGTTCCTTGCCACTGCGCGCCCGCTCGGCCAAAACGGAAAGGCGCCGTTCGAATTCGTGCCGGTTGACGAGACCGGTCAAGGCATCGTGGCTCGCCTGCCAGGCCAGCTCCTGGGCGAGGGTGCGTTCCGTGGTGACGTCGCGGAAGACCACTACCGCGCCCAGGATGCGCCCGTCCCCGGCGCGGATGGGGGAGACCGTCTGCTCGATGGCGTATTCCGCGCCCTTGCGGCTGATGAGGAGCGGCATGGTGGGCGTGACGGTCGTGGGATCATTACCCAACGCCGCCTGGATGGCGCGCTTAAGAGGCCGGCGGTCCCGTTCATCCACGACGCGGTAGATTTCATCCACCTCCCGCCCCTTCGCCTCGGCCAATGACCAGCCGGTCAGCCGTTCCGCCATGGGGTTGAGGTGGAGGATGCGGCCGGCGGCATCGGTACTGATCACCGCATCGCCGATGGAATGCAGGGTGATTTCCGCGCGATCCCGTTCTTGGGCCAGGGCACGCTCGGCAGCAAGGGTGCGGCGCACCACACGCACGGAGACGATCACCGCCAGGCCCAAGGCGGAAAGACCCAGCAACATGACCAGGCCGAAGGCAAACTGATAACTGCGCCGCGCCTCCGCTGCCGCCTGCGCGCTGGCTTCCTCCTGCAGCGCGAGGAGTTCACGGAAATGGCCATAGACCGCCTGCTGCGCGGGCAACGCCTGCTCAAGCAGGAGACGATCCGCCTCGAAGTCGCGGTTTTCCTCCAGAAGCTGCACCACCTCCTCCATGAGGGCCGTGGAGGTGCGGATTTTCTGCCGGGCCGCCTCCAGCGCCTGCCGCTCCACCTCGGTCAAGGGCAGGGCCCTCAGGGCATCGCGGTGGCGGACGAATTCGGCGCCATACTCCCGGAAGCGCAACATCAGCGCGTCCCGCTCGAAGGGGTCCGTGGAAAGCAACATGGACTGGACCGCAAGCGCCCGCTCCCGGGAGGCGGACTGCATGGCGTTGACATGGGTGATTTTGGCGTTGGCCTCCTCGACGATGCGGGCAAGCCGCGCGTTGGTTTCGCGCATCTGCCACAGCGCCGTGGCCCCCACCACGGCAAGCAGCAGACAGACCACGGCAAACCCCGCAATCAGGGTGCGCGCGGAGCGGGAAAAGGAAAAAGCGCTTTCGGACATGGGATCAGCACAAGGGCGGCAGGCGCGCCCACCCGCCACCCGGGCCCCCGCCGGCGAAAACCGACTGAAGCGGCACATGATAACGGCAAATCCGGCCCGGGGGGCATGACCCTCTAACGGCCGCCGGCGGCGATTCTTGACCCCCCCAAAAAAAAAGAACCCCGCTTCGCGCGGGGTTCTTTGCCTGGGACCTTGGCGGTCACATCATGTCCATGCCACCCATGCCGCCCATGCCACCGCCGCCGGCCGCCGGTTTCTCCTCCGGCACCTCGGCGACCATGCAGTCGGTGGTGAGCATGAGGCCGGCTACCGAAGCGGCATTCTGCAGGGCGGTGCGGGTCACCTTGGTGGGATCCAGCACCCCCATCTCCATCATGTCGCCATACTGGCCGGTCTGGGCGTTGTAGCCGAAGTTGCCACTGCCCTCCATGACCCGGTTGACTACCACGGAAGGCTCTTCGCCACAGTTGGCCACGATCTGGCGCAGGGGCTCCTGCAGAGCACGCAGCACGATCTTGATGCCACAGTCCTGATCGTGGTTGTCGCCCTTGAGGGCGGCCACGGCCTTGGAGGCGCGCAGCAGGGCGACGCCGCCACCGGGCACGATGCCTTCCTCCACCGCCGCCCGCGTGGCATGCAGCGCGTCTTCCACCCGCGCCTTCTTCTCCTTCATCTCCACTTCCGTGGCGGCACCCACCTTGATCACCGCCACGCCACCGGCAAGCTTCGCCACTCGCTCCTGCAGCTTCTCCTTGTCGTAGTCGCTGGTGGCCTCTTCGATCTGCTTGCGGATCTGCTTGACGCGGGCCTGGATGTTTTCCGGTTTGCCGGCACCATCGATGATGGTGGTGTGTTCCTTCGCCACCTCGATGCGCTTGGCCTGGCCCAGGTCCGCCAGGGTGGCCTTCTCCAGGGTAAGCCCCACTTCCTCGGCGATCACCGTGCCGCCGGTGAGGATGGCGATGTCCTCCAGCATGGCCTTGCGCCGGTCACCGAAGCCGGGCGCCTTGACGGCGCAGGTCTTGAGGATGCCGCGGATGTTGTTGACCACCAGGGTGGCGAGGGCCTCGCCCTCCACATCCTCGGCGATGATGAGCAGCGGCCGCCCCGCCTTGGCCACCTGCTCGAGGATGGGCAGCAGATCGCGGATGCTGGAGATTTTCTTGTCGTGGAGCAGGACGAAGGGATTGTCCAGCACGGCAAGCTGGCGATCGGGATTGTTGATGAAGTAGGGGGACAGATAACCCCGGTCGAACTGCATGCCCTCCACCACTTCCAGCTCGTTTTCCAGGCCGGAGCCGTCCTCGACGGTGATCACGCCTTCCTTGCCCACCTTTTCCATGGCATCGGCGATGATCTTGCCGATGGATTCATCGGAGTTGGCCGAAATGGCGCCCACCTGGGCGATTTCCTTGCTGGTGGTGCAGGGCTTGGAAATCTTTTTGAGCTCCTCCACGGTGGCAGCGACGGCCTTGTCGATCCCCCGCTTGAGGTCCATGGGGTTCATGCCCGCGGCGACATATTTCATGCCCTCCTTGAGGATGGCCTGGGCGAGCACGGTGGCGGTGGTGGTGCCATCGCCTGCCACATCGGAGGTCTTGGAGGCGACCTCCTTCACCATCTGCGCGCCCATGTTCTCGAACTTGTCTTTGAGTTCGATCTCCTTGGCCACGGACACCCCGTCCTTGGTGATGGTGGGCGCGCCGAAGGAGCGCTCCAGCACCACGTTGCGGCCTTTGGGGCCGAGGGTGACCTTCACCGCATCGGCCAGAATGTTGACGCCGGCAACCATCTTGTGGCGGGCGACATCACCGAATTTCACGTCTTTGGCAGCCATTTATCTCTCCTGAAAGTCCATTCACCACCGCGCGCACGCAACAGCATGCGTCCACCGTGGCAGAAACGTCTCCATTACTTCTCGATCACACCCATGATGTCTTCTTCGCGCATCACGAGCAGTTCCTCGCCTTCCACCTTGACGGTCTGGCCGGCATATTTGCCGAACAACACCCGGTCACCCACCTTCACGTCCATGGGGATCAGCTTGCCAGAATCGTCCCGCCGGCCGGGGCCGACGGCGATGACTTCGCCCTGATCCGGCTTCTCCGCCGCGGTGTCGGGAATGACGATACCGGAGGCGGTGCGACGCTCTTCCTCCACACGCTTGACGATGACGCGGTCATGCAGGGGTCGGATTTTCATGTTGCGTTCTCCTTCTTCAGTCTGTTTCCTTCAAAAAAGGGTTGCCGGCGGCCGCGAGCTGCGTAAAGTGCCCAACACGCCGCCGGGGAGGATTGTTAGCACTCAAGTCTGGTGAGTGCTAATGATAGGCGGGAGGGCCGCAAAGTGCAACCGCAAAACGCGCCTTTTGCCCTTCGCCCCCTTCCCGGGAACAAAAAAAACCCCTCCCACGAGGGGAGGGTTGGGCCGGCATCAGGGGATCAGTACTCCATTTCCGGCATGGCCGGCGTGCTGGCCTTCTCCTCCTTCGGCGCCTCGGCGATGGTGGCGTCCGTGGTGAGGATCAGGCCGGCCACGGAAGCGGCATTCTGCAGGGCGGAGCGGGTCACCTTGGTGGGATCCAGCACCCCCATCTCCATCATGTCGCCATACTGGCCGGTCTGGGCGTTGTAGCCGAAGTTGCCACTGCCCTCCATGACCCGGTTGACTACCACGGAAGGCTCTTCGCCACAGTTGGCCACGATCTGGCGCAGGGGCTCCTGCAGAGCACGCAGCACGATCTTGATGCCACAGTCCTGATCGTGGTTGTCGCCCTTGAGGGCGGCCACGGCCTTGGAGGCGCGCAGCAGGGCGACGCCGCCACCGGGCACGATGCCTTCCTCCACCGCCGCCCGCGTGGCATGCAGCGCGTCTTCCACCCGCGCCTTCTTCTCCTTCATCTCCACTTCCGTGGCGGCACCCACCTTGATCACCGCCACGCCACCGGCAAGCTTCGCCAGCCGCTCCTGCAGCTTCTCCTTGTCGTAGTCGCTGGTGGCCTCCTCGATCTGGGCACGGATCTGCTTGATGCGCGCCTCGATCTTGGATTTCTCGCCCGCACCATCGATGATGATGGTGTTCTCCTTGTGCACCTCCACCCGCTTGGCGCGACCGAGATCGGCGAGCTTGGTTTTCTCCAGGCTGAGGCCCACTTCGTCGGAGATGACGGTACCGCCGGTGAGGATGGCAATGTCCTGCAACATGGCCTTGCGCCGGTCACCGAAGCCTGGCGCCTTGACCGCCGCCACTTTGAGCACGCCGCGCATGGCGTTGACCACCAAGGTGGCCAGGGCCTCGCCTTCCACATCCTCGGCGATAATGAGCAGCGGCTTGCCGGCCTTCGCCACCTCCTCCAGCACCGGCAGCAGGTCGCGAATGCTGGAGATTTTCTTGTCATGGATGAGGATCAGCGCGTCCTCCAGCACGGCCGTCTGCTTGTCCGGATTGTTGATGAAGTAAGGCGACAGATAACCCCGGTCGAACTGCATGCCCTCCACCACTTCCAGCTCGTTCTCCAGGGATTTGCCGTCCTCCACCGTGATCACGCCTTCCTTGCCCACCTTGTCCATGGCGTCGGCGATGATCTTGCCGATGGATTCGTCCGCATTGGCGGAGATGGCGCCCACCTGGGCGATTTCCTTGCTGGTGGTCACCGGCTTGGAGAGCTTCTTCAGTTCCTCCACCACGGTGTGCACGGCCTTGTCGATCCCCCGTTTGAGGTCCATGGGGTTCATGCCCGCGGCAACGTATTTCATGCCCTCCTGAACGATGGCCTGGGCGAGCACGGTGGCAGTGGTGGTGCCATCCCCCGCCACATCCGCGGTCTTGGAGGCCACTTCCTTCACCATCTGCGCGCCCATGTTCTCGAACTTGTCCTTGAGTTCGATCTCCTTGGCCACGGACACCCCATCCTTGGTGATTACCGGCGCACCAAAGGAACGCTCGATCACCACGTTGCGGCCTTTGGGGCCCAGGGTGACCTTCACCGCGTCGGCCAGAATGTTCACCCCGCGGACGATACGGGCACGGGCGGAATCATGGAATTTGACTTCTTTCGCACTCATGTCCAACTACTCCTTATGAGGAAAGGGTCCACTCCATCAGGCAGCCTTCTTGGCGCTGGCGCTTCCCTGTTCGATGATGCCGAGCACGTCTTCCTCGCGCAGCACCAGAAGTTCCTCGCCCTCGACCTTGACGGTCTGACCGCCATACTTGCTGAACAGCACGCGGTCGCCCACTTTCACCTCCAGTGGCCGCACGGTGCCATTGTCCAGCAGCTTGCCGGGACCGACGGCGAGGACTTCACCCTGTTCCGGCTTCTCCCCGGCGGTATCCGGGATGACGATGCCGGAAGCCGTCTGACGCTGCTGTTCGATCCGCTTGACGATAATCCGGTCGTAAAGGGGACGAATGTGCATCACAACTCTCCTATCCGATTGCAGATTACCCGAGGCACCCCCGGTGGGTGACGAAGGGGATGCCCATCAAAGCGAAAGCGGCCGCGGCACGCGGCCGGTGCCGGTTCCTCGGCCGGCGGGCAGGAAGATGGGGGCAGGCCCCCCGATTTCAAGAGGGGAGGATCAAGCGGGTGATACGGCCAAGCCGATAGACCGTGCGGCGGACGGCACGCAGGCTCCGCCCGTGGAGTGCCGGCGGCCGGGGGGCGACGGGGCAGGGGGGCTCCCGGCTGCCATCGGCAGCCAGTGTCTCATCGCCTGGCGTGGCCGCCCACACCCCGCCGCGCACAGGGCGGAACTGCCAGCGCACATAGCCCTTTTCCGCCCCCACCTTGAGCAGCACTTCGCGGTCCGGCGCCTCCGCAAGCAGCAGGGCCTCGGCCGCCCGGCGGTCGAGGTGTTCACCGAAGGCCTGCAGGCATTCCAGCGCCTCCCGGCTGCTTGCCCCCACCTGGTTGCAGGGGCGCCGCTCTTCCCGCTCCACATCCCACGCCCCCAACCGCCAGCCGGCCTCCAGCATGGCCTCATCGATCTCCTCCAGCGCCTGCCAGCGTTCGTTGATCTGCAGCGCGGAACCGGGAACAGGATGCACCTTGCGGGCCTGCCCGCTGCTGCGGAAGCCGTGCCAGTGCAGGAAAAGGAGCAGCGGTGTGTCCGCCCGGGGCACGGCGGTCAGGCTCACCGCATACAGCGGCAGGCCGACGGCGCTGATCTGCGCGGTGATCTTCTGGAAGATTTCCATGCGTGGCCTCCACGGGCAATGACCCGGAAAAATCTAGCGCAAGGTGCCAGCGCAGGCAATGCCGCCGGGCGGGTTAGAATGGCCCCTTGCGGAGAAGACCCATGTCCAATGAACGCTGGCTCAACCGCAGCCGTCAGGCAGTCTGGCATCCCTGCACCCAGATGAAGGTGCACGAGACCCTGCCCATCGTCCCCATCGCCCGCGGCGAAGGGGCGTGGCTTTACGACTTCGACGGCCGCCGTTACCTGGATGCCATCAGCTCCTGGTGGGTGAATCTCTTCGGTCACGCCAATCCCCGCATCAATGCCGCCCTCCGCGACCAGATGGAACGGCTGGAACACGTCATCCTGGCCGGCTTCACCCACCGGCCGGTGGTGGAGCTTTCGGAAAGACTCGCGCGCCTCGCCCCCGGCCGCCTGGGACACGCCTTCTATGCCTCGGACGGCGCCTCCGCGGTGGAAATCGCCCTCAAGATGAGTTTCCATTACTGGGCAAACCGCGGCCGGCCGGAGAAGACCGGGTTTGTCAGCCTGGAAAACGGGTACCACGGGGAAACCCTGGGCGCGCTGTCGGTGACGGACGTGCCCCTGTTCAAGGCCACCTATGCGCCCCTGCTGCGGCCCACCCATCAGGCGCCAAGCCCCGATCCCCGCCGTGCCCCGCCGGGCGTACCCCCCTTGCAGCGCGCCATGGAGGCCGCCCGCGCCCTGGAAGTCTGGCTCAGTGAAAACCACGCCACCACCGCCGCCCTCATCCTCGAACCCCTGGTGCAATGCGCGGGGGGCATGGCCATGTACGATGCGGAATATCTGCGGCAGGCGCGCCGTCTTTGCGACCGCTACCAAGTCCACCTCATCGCCGATGAAATCGCCGTGGGCTTCGGTCGCACGGGCACCCTCTTCGCCTGTGAGCAGGCCGGCATCGCGCCCGATTTCCTCTGCCTGTCCAAGGGCATCACCGGGGGCTACCTGCCCCTGTCGGCAGTGCTCACCACCGATGAGGTGTATGCCGCCTTCTATGACGAGGCGCTCAGCCGGGGCTTCCTCCATTCCCATTCCTACACGGGAAATCCCCTGGCCTGCCGGGCGGCACTGGCGGTGCTGGATATCTTCGAGGAAGGTCAGGTGCTGGAAGCCAACCGCAGACTCGCCCGCGCCCTCACGGAAGCGGCGGAGCCCATCGCCCGCCACGGGCGGGTGCGGCAATTCCGCCATCTGGGCATGATCTGGGCATTCGAGGTGGCGGATCCCCCCGCCGACTTCGCCCGCCGCTTCTTCACCCTTGCCCTGGAACAGGGGCTGTTGCTGCGCCCCTTGGGGACGACGGTCTATTTCATGCCGCCCTATGTCATCGGCGAGCCGGAAATCGACCACCTGGTACGGGGCACACGGGCGGTGCTGGACCGGCTGTAAGTCACGGCCGGGCGGCACCGGCCAGCAGATCGCGAATGAAATTCACCGGGATGACATAGCTGATGCCGGAGGGGTCGCTGAGCGCGGCCTCCTTGCTTTTCTTGACGAGGACGCTGTTCAACACGCCCAGCACCTCGCCGGTGCGGGGATCAAACAGGGGACTGCCGCTGTTGCCTGGGTAGGCCGTGGCATCGAGCTGGAAAACGAAGAAGGGTTGGCGCAGCCGTTCGATGGCCTGGGGGCTCAAATCCCGCGCCCCGCCCGCGCGGCTGGCCACCGGGGTGATGGCGGAGACGATGCCGCGGTGGGTGACAGGCACAAGCCCCAGGGCCATGCCCAGGGGGAAGCCGGTGAAGGCCACCTCCATGCCCTCCCGCACCCGACTGGCATCGCCCAGTGGGAGGCTGGGCAGCGGTGGTCCGTCGAGGGTGAGAAGCGCCAGATCATGGGCGATATCGATGCGCTCGACGCGGGCGGGAAGGACTCGCGGCCGGCCGTCCACCTGGGCGAGCACCACGAGGCGCTCCGGTTGCGCAGGATCGGGATTGCGGGGCAGGACATGGGCATTGGTGACCACCTGCCGGCCATCCCCGACGACGAAACCCGTGCCCTGGAAGACGTGCTGGGGCGCGCGGGTTGCCTGCTGAGTGCCCACCGCCACCACCGCCGGCTTGACGCGGACAATGGTGTCGGCAAGCTCCCCCCGCGCTGGCATGGAAGCTGCAGCCAGCATCGCCGCGAGGCACAATCGCCCACGCATCGTCTTCACCATGGGCGGATTATAGCCGGCCCTGGTCACGGCCCGCGGCTATCGGCGGCCGCTTCCCTTGGTTAGAATGCGGGAACATTGCAAAAGAAACAGGGGTTGATCACCATGAGCATCATCGGTGTCGTCGGGCTCGGCTATGTGGGCCTGCCGCTTGCCGTGGAATTCGGCAAGAAATTCCAGACCATCGGCGTGGACCTGTCGGAGGAGAAAGTGGCCCATTACCGCCGCCACTGCGACCCCACCGGAGAAGTGGCGACGGAAGACCTGCGGGCCGCCGTGCATCTCACCTGCACCACGGACGCCTCCCAGCTTGCGGCCTGCGACTTCATCATCGTCGCCGTGCCCACGCCCGTGGATGCCGCGCATCAACCGGATTTCGGGCCGCTGATCGGCGCCTCCACCTCCGTGGGCCGGCACATGAAAAAAGGCGCCATCGTGGTCTATGAGTCCACCGTCTATCCCGGCGCCACCGAGGAGGTGTGCATTCCCCTGCTGGAGAAACACTCCGGCATGAAGTGGAAGGAGGATTTCTTCGTCGGCTACTCCCCCGAGCGCATCAACCCCGGCGACAAGGAACACACCCTGACGCGCATCCTCAAGGTGGTCTCCGGCGACACGCCGGAAACCCTGGAAAAGGTCGCGGCGCTTTACGAATCCATCATCACCGCCGGCGTCTATCGCGCCTCCAGCATCAAGGTGGCGGAGGCTGCCAAGGTGATCGAGAACACCCAGCGGGACCTCAACATCGCCCTCATGAACGAGCTCGCCCTGATCTTTCACAAGATCGGCATCGACACCCTGGAAGTGCTGCGCGCGGCCGGCACCAAATGGAATTTCCTTCCTTTCCGCCCGGGACTCGTGGGCGGACACTGCATCGGCGTGGACCCCTACTATCTGACCTACAAAGCCGACATGCTGGGTTATCACCCGCAGGTGATCCTCGCCGGACGCCGCATCAACGACGGCATGGGCAAATACATCGCCGAGCAGACGGTGAAGGAGATGATCGCCGCCGGCAGCCAGATCAAGGGGGCGAAGGTGCTGGTGCTGGGCCTCACTTTCAAGGAGAACTGCCCTGATCTGCGCAATTCCCGCGTCATCGACGTCATCCGTGAACTGGAAAGCTATGGCGTGGAAGTGCACGTGCACGACCCCATCGCCGATCCCCGGGAGGCGGAGCACGAATACGGCATCACCCTAAAGAGCTGGGAGGCGCTGCCCACCGCCGATGGCATCGTCGCCGCCGTCGCCCACCGGCAGTTCATCGAGCGGCCGCTCGCCGATTACCGGGCGAAGGTGAACGGTCGCGGCGCGCTCATCGATGTCAAGGGGATTTTCGATCCCGATGCGGCACGCGCCGCCTTTGCCCGTTTCTGGCGTCTGTGAGGTCGTGATGCATGCCCCTGCCTACGCCGCCCTGTGCGAGGAGCTTGCCCGCAGTCCCCGCACCTGGCTCATCACTGGTGTCGCCGGTTTCATCGGCTCCAACCTCCTGGAAACCTTGCTGCGTTTGGACCAGCACGTGGTGGGGTTGGACAACTTCGCCACCGGCCACCGGCGCAATCTCGATGAAGTCCGCACCCTGATGAGCCCCACCCAGTGGCAGCGCTTCACCTTCCTCGAAGGGGACATCCGCGATCTTGACCTCTGCCGCCAGGCCTGCCGGGGTGTGGACTACGTCCTGCATCAGGCGGCATTGGGTTCGGTGCCCCGCTCCATCGAGGACCCCGTGGCCACCAACCAGAGCAATGTCGATGGCTTCCTCCACATGCTGGTGGCGGCGAGGGATGCGGGCGTGCAAAGCTTCATCTATGCCGCCTCCAGCTCCACCTACGGCGATCACCCGCGTCTGCCCAAGGTGGAGGACGAGATCGGCCAGCCTCTTTCCCCCTACGCGGTGACCAAGTACGTCAACGAACTGTATGCCGAAGTGTTCGACCGCTGCTATGGCTTTCGCAGCATCGGGCTTCGCTACTTCAACATCTTCGGCCCGCGCCAGGATCCGGAAGGCGCCTACGCGGCGGTGATTCCCAAATGGATCGCCGCCATGATCCGCGATGAGCCCGTCTACATCAATGGCGACGGGGAAACCAGCCGGGATTTCTGCTACGTGGAGAACGCCATCCAAGCCAATCTCCTCGCCGCCACCACCCGGGACGAGGCGGCACGCGGCCAGGTCTACAACATTGCCGTCGGCCGCCGCACCACCCTCAATGAACTCTTTGAGCTGTTGCGTGCCGAACTCGCCCCGCGCTTTCCCCACCTCAAGGACAAGCGCCCCCTCCACCGGGATTTCCGCCCCGGCGATGTGCGTCATTCCCTGGCCGACATCTCCAAGGCCCAACGCCTGCTGCACTACCAGCCCACCCACACCGTGGAGGAGGGACTGCGCATCGCCATGGACTGGTATGTGCGGGATTTCGCCCGCCACCGCTGAAGCCACGCCGGCGGCCAGGGCGGGGGCGCAACGGCTGGCTTTGTTTCACAAGTGCCGCCAACGGTGGCTATCGCGCGCCGGCTGGGCGGTGCTTTGTTTCTTGCTTTTCCCCCTCCCCGCGGCAGCGCAACTGCCGGCAGAGCTGGCGCGTGCCCTGGAGGAAACCGGCCTGCCGCCCACAAGCCTCGCTCTCTTTGTCCAGGAGCTGGGCAGCCCCACTCCCCTCATCGCCCACCAGGCGGACCGCCCCATGAACCCCGCCTCGGTGATCAAACTGGTGACCACTTTCGCCGCGCTGGAGGCCCTCACCCCCGCCTATCGCTGGCGCACGGAAGTCTATGCCGATGGGGAGGAGGACGGCGGGCGGCTGAAGGGCCGACTCTATTTCAAGGGTTATGGCGATCCCCGCATCACCCTCGAGACCCTTTGGCTTTGGCTGCGGGAGCTGCGCGCGCGGGGTTTGCGAAAGATCGATGGCGATGTGGTGCTCGACCGCAGTCATTTCGATTTGCCGCCGGAAGACCCCGCGGCCTTCGACGGAAAGCCCCTCCGGCCTTACAACGTGGGGCCCGATGCCCTGCTCCTCAATTTCCGCACCCAGCGCCTCCACATCCTGCCGCAAAGCGGCCGCCTTCACGTTCGCCTGGAAGCGGCAGCGGGTCTTGCCCTCGACAACCGGCTGCGCCCCGTGGCCGGCCCCTGCGGGGACTGGAAGAACAATCTCGCCGCCACCGTGGAAAAAACGCGGCGGGGGGTGCTGTTGCGGCTTGGCGGCGAGTATCCCCTCTCCTGTGGTGAGCAGTCGGCCCATTTCGCCCTCTTCGATGCCGACACCCAGGCCGAACTGCTCCTGAACAGCCTCTGGCAGGAACTGGGCGGCCGTTTAAGGGGGCGGGTCAAAGCCGGCACGGTTGCCGATGGGGCGCGGCTCATGGCCCGTTTCGAATCGGCGCCCCTTGCCGAGGTGGTGCGCGACATCAACAAGTTCAGCAACAATGTGATGGCGCGACAGGTTTACCTCACCCTCGGCGCGGAGCTCTTCGGCCCCCCCGCCACCCCGGAAAAAGCGGCCCTGGCGGTGAAGACGGTGCTGGCAAGCCGCGGCCTCGATTTTGTGGAACTGCAGCCGGGCAATGGCGCGGGACTGGACCGGGGCACCCGCATCACCGCGCGGCACCTTGCCGCGCTATTGGGGGCGGCAAGGGCCTCGCTCTGGTATCCCGAGTTCGCCGCCTCACTCCCCCTGGTGGGGCTCGACGGCACGGTGCGCCACCGCCTTGCGGGGCAGCCCGTGGCAGGACAGGCGCGTCTCAAGTCCGGCTCCCTCGACGATGTGCGGGCGCTGGCCGGCTATTCCCGGGATGCGAAAGGACGGGAGATGATCGTCGTCTGCCTGATCAATGACCCGCAGGCTGCCCGCGCCCGCCCCTTCCAGGACAGCCTGCTTGCCTGGCTGTTTGCGCGGCCGTGAGTTACGCCTTCCTGCCGGGAATTGCCCGCGGCCCTTTTCGGCTTTCCGCGGCGGCCCGGGCCGCGACAGTGAGCAAAAAACCTGGCGCGAGTCACCTTCAGGATTTTTTGTTCAGGATCGCATCGATGAGATCGATGGGCAGGGGGAAGACGATGGTGGAGTTCTTGTCGGCGGCGATCGCCGTCAGGGTCTCCAGATAACGCAGTTGGATGGCGGCCGGCTGCCGCGCCAGCACCTCTGCCGCCTGAGCCAGTTTCTGGGAGGCCTGCAGCTCGCCTTCGGCGTGAATGACCTTGGCCCGGCGCTCCCGCTCCGCTTCCGCCTGCCGGGCAATGGCCCGCACCATGGACTCGTCGATGTCCACATGCTTGATTTCCACATTGGACACCTTGATGCCCCAGGCATCCGTCTGCTGGTCGAGCACGGTCTGGATGTCCAGATTGAGCCGCTCCCGCTCCGCCAGCATGTCATCGAGCTCGTGCTTGCCCAGCACGGCGCGCAGGGTGGTCTGCGCCAACTGGCTGGTGGCCGAGAGGTAATCCTCCACCTGGATGATGGCCTTGGCGGGGTCCACCACGCGGAAATAAACCACCGCGTTCACCTTCACCGAGACGTTGTCGCGGGAGATCACATCCTGACTGGGCACATCCATGACGATGGTGCGCAAATCCACCCGCACCATCTGCTGGATGCCGGGAATGACCACCACCAGTCCCGGCCCCTTCACCTTCCAGAACCGTCCCAGCATGAACACCACGCCCCGCTCGTATTCGCGCAGAATCTTCAGCGCCGAGACGAGGAAGGCGATGATGAGAATGAGCAGCCAGCCCGAGCCGAAAATGAGTTCCACCATGAGATGCTCCTTGCTTCAGTTTTTGTCCACCTGCAGGGTGAGGCCATCCACCGACCGCACCTTTACCCTGTCGCCCACCGCGAGGGGCGTATCGCTTTGCGCCCGCCACAATTCACCGTGGACCCGCACCCAGGCCATCCCGTCCTTCACCTCCACCACCTCGGCGGCGCTACCCGGGAGTTCCTCGCGGCCGCTCACCACCGGGCGCCTGCGCGAGGCCAGGGCCATGCGGCCCACCACCAGAATGAAAACGGCGGTGGCCACGGTGAAGGCGCCGATGAGACCCAACGGCACACCGGCCCCCGCCACCTCGCGGTCCATGAGCATGATGGAGCCGGCGACGAAAGCAACGATGCCCCCCAGCCCCAGCACACCGAAACTGGGCACGAACACCTCGGCGATGAGCAGTCCCACCCCCAGCAGGATGAGGGCGAGCCCGGCATAGCTGATGGGCAGCAGTTGAAAAGCGAACAGGGCAAGGAGGAGACAGATCGCCCCCATCACACCGGCGATGCCGAAACCCGGATTGGAAAACTCGAAGATGAGCCCGTACATGCCCAGAAGGAGGAGGATGTAGGCCACGCCGGGATCGGTGATGACGGCAAGCAGTCGCGTGCGCCAGTCGGGCAGGCGCTCCTCCACCTGGGCATTACGCGTGGCAAGCGGGCGCTCGGCCTCCCCCACCCTGACCCGCCGGCCATCCACCGCGGCAAGCAGCGAAGGGAGATCCGCCGCGATGACATCGATCACCTTCTCCCGCAAGGCCTCTTCGGCGGACAGACTCACCGCCTCGCGCACCGCGCGCTCCGCCCATTCCCCATTGCGCCCCCGTAGCTGCGCCAACCCGCGGATATAGGCCGCGGCATCATGGATTTGCTTTTTCGTCATGGCGGAGGGCTCGGCGCCCTTCTCGGCGCCCGGTTGTTTTTTTGGTTCGCCAGGGCCTTCCGGCATGGGTCCCCCGATGGCCACCGGTGTCGCCGCCCCGAGATTGGTGGCGGGGGCCATGGCCGCCACGTGGGCGGCATAGAGGATGTAGGTGCCGGCGCTGGCGGCCCGCGCCCCCTCCGGTGCCACCCAGGCGATCACCGGCACGCGGGAGGCGAGGATTTTGCGGATGATGTCTCGCATGGCCGAATCGAGCCCGCCGGGGGTGTCGAGCCGCAGCACCACCGCTTCCGCTTGGCTCTCCTCGGCACGGGTAATGCCCCGCACCACATAATCCGCGCTGGCGGGCGAGATGGCCCCATCCACGGCCAGCATCACCACCCGCGGCGCGGCCACCGCCGGCAGCGCGACAAAGACCAGGAAAAGCAACAGGGCACGGCTCATGGCATTGACTATAGCGGCAAATCGGGCAAAGTGGTGGGCATGCTGAAAGTCATGGGCAAAATCCTCGCCGCCTTCACCTTCTTCGTGCTCTTCGTCGAGTCGGTGGCCGCCGCCGTGCGCTGGTGGCATGGGGATGCCCTGACCCTTTGGCAGAAGCTCGCCGCCCTTGCCCTGCCCCTCCTCATCTTCGTCTGGGCGCGTTATTTTTCCGTTTTCGGCTGCCACGGCAAAGCCTGCGTCGATGGGGCGGGACGGGGGCAACCCGGCCCGTGAGCGCCTCAGGCCCGCGCCGGGCGCAGCAGGTCGATCTTCAGGGTAGGTTCGTAGGGCGGCACGTTGCACTCGATGATGTCAGTGGGGGCGACGTTGAGGGTGACACCGACGATGTCGGTGCGCACCGGCAGTTTCGCCGCGCCCCGATCCACCAGCACCGCGGTGCGGATCTCCGCCGCCCCCTTGCCGGCCAGGTACTCCACCGCACGCAGCATCGAATAACCCTTGTACATCACATCGTCCACCACGATGAGGGAACGCCCGGAAAGATCGAGCCCCGCGTGGGCGGGGTTTTCTGTGAGCCGCGTCTCGGGGTGAAGCAGGGTGAGATCGTCCCCATAGCGTTTGATGGCAAGATCCAGGCGTGACAGACCCGGCACATGGAAATCCCGCGCAAGCCGCGTGAAAAGCATATCGGCCAGCGGGGCTCCGCGGCGCAGGATGCCCACCACGATCACGTCCCGCCGCCCGGTAAAAAGCCCCGCCGCCTGCCAGGCCATGGCATCCAGCACGGCGGAAAGTGCTTGGGTATCGTAGAGGCAAAAGCGGCTGCCCGGGACCTGGCTCATGGCGTGGAGGAAAGGGAGGAGGTCATGCCACCCATGATAGGGGTTGCCCCGGAGGGGGTCAAAACCACGCAGCGCTCTCCCCCCGCAAGCCCGGCGAGAAGGCTGTTGCGCTCAGGCGCGGGCAGCTTTGCCAGGCCGCGCGCCGCCTCATAGAAAGCCGGCAGATCACCGTCGAGACAACCCAGCAGGGTGCGGAAGGCCGGCAGGTGATCGAGATAGAGGGTGGCGGAAGCCAGCTTGGCGGTGTTAAGGGGGCTTGAACGGAACCAGCGGTCATAACCGGAATAGCCGCCCCAGCTTGCGCGCAGGCCTTCGTATTCCGCTTCCGCTGCGCGCAGGATGGCGGCCTTGCGGGCGCGGGCGTCTGCCTCGTCCGCGGCCTCGGCGAAAGCCCGGGCCAGTTGGTCGCGGATGCGGAACAGCAGGGCGTGGAAGTCCTGACGGCGTTGTCTCGTCTCCTCCCATGCCCGCGCCGGGGAGGAATCCGGCTGCCGGGCAAACCAGCGGCGCACGCCCGCCTCCTCCACGGCGGTGGCGAAGGATTCATTGAACGCGGTATCCCCCGGCAGGTAAACCGTCTGATGGGCCAGCTCATGGAAAATGAGGCCGACGAGCTCCCCTTCCGGATAACGGATGAAGGTGTTGAGTACGGGATCGGCAAACCAGCCCAGGGTGGAATAGGTGGGAATGCCGGCGACGAAGACATCGAAACCCGCTGCCGTAAGCTCGGCCGCTGCCGCCTGCGCCGCCGCTTCGGAAAAATAGCCGCGGTAGGCGACACAGCCCGCCACCGGGAAACACCACTCCAGCGGTTTGAGGGAAAACTCCGGCGCGGCGAAGACATTCCACACCGCGTAGCGCCGCCCGAGGTCCGCGTAGCGGCGGAAACTGTCGTTGTCCGGAAGTTTCAGCTCCCGGCTGGCGAACTCCCGCGCCGCCAGCACCACGGCAAGCCGCCGGGCAAGCTCCGGATCGGTGGCCGGATCGGCGAGGACATCGGTGATGGGTACGGCCTTGCCACTCACTTCCATCTGCCCGCCCGCAGCCTGCAGGTAATAGGCGAGCGGCGCGCAGCCAGTGAGCAGGAGGAAGGCGGACAGCAAAAGGATTCTCACCGGGGCAAAGCGGGGGGTGTCATCGAACCGTCACATTGACGTCATACTATGCCATCCGCCGTCATGAGGAGGAAGCCATGCCAGCGACAGTACTGGTGGTGGAAGACGAGCCCGCAATCCAGGCGCTCGTGAGTTTCAACCTGAAGCAGGCCGGCCACACGGTGGTCCAGGCGGAAAGCGCCGAGGAGGCCAGCCGGCTCATGAAGGAGGCCATCCCCGATCTCATTCTCCTGGACTGGATGCTGCCCGGCCAGTCCGGCATCGAGTTCGCCCGCCGGCTCAAGGCCGACCGCCACACGCGGGACATTCCCATCATCATGCTCACCGCCCGCGGCGAGGAGATGGACCGCGTGCGTGGCCTGGAAAGCGGCGCCGACGATTATGTCACCAAGCCCTTTTCGCCGCGGGAGCTCATGGCGCGCATCAAGGCGGTGCTGCGCCGGCGCGCCCCGCAGATGACGGACGAGCCGGTGGAGATCAATGGTCTTGTCCTCAATCCGGTCACCCATCGCGTCACCGGCAACGGCGTGCCCCTCAACCTCGGGCCCACCGAATTCCGTCTGCTGCATTTCCTCATGACCCATCCGGAGCGGGTGCATTCCCGCGCCCAGCTTCTGGACCAGGTGTGGGGCAGCCATGTCTTCGTCGAGGAAAGGACAGTGGACGTGCACATCCGGCGGCTGCGCCGGGCACTGGAACCCACCGGCCACGATGCACTCATCCAGACCGTCCGCGGGGCCGGTTACCGCTTCTCCGCCCAAACCTGACCCCAGGCCTTCGCCGGCGGCGTGCCATAATCTCTCAATTCTGTCCCGTCCTTGCCCATGTCTGATCTCTGGACGCGCGCCCTTGGCGCGCTCGCCCTCTACGTCCTCGGTGCCCTGATTCTGTGGCCGCTGGCAGGGGCCACCGTGGCGGCCGTTTTCCTCGCCCTGGCGATGGCCGGCCATGCCCTCTATCACCTGCGCCAGTTGGCCAAACTGGCCCGGTGGCTGCGCGATCCCCAGCTCAGCACCGTTCCCCAGGCGGGCGGCGCCTGGGGCGATGTGTTCGCGGAGCTCTACCAGATCGTGCGCCGGCAATCGAAAAGCCGGCATCAGTTGTCGGAGGCGCTGGCCCGCTTCCGTCGCGCCGGCGAGGCCATGCCCGACGGCGTGGTGATCCTGGACGAAAACGATGAAATCGAGTGGCTCAACCCGGTGGCCGAGCGGCAGTTGGGGCTCAACCTGGAAACCGATGCCGGCCGGCCCATCACCTATCTTCTGCGCCAGACCCAGTTCCACGAGTATCTCGCCGCGCAAAACTACGCCGAGCCGCTCATTCTGAAATCCGCCCGCAATCCCGAGCTCACCCTCTCCATCCAGCTCGTGCCCTTCGGTGCCAAGCAGAAGCTGCTCATTTCCCGCGACATCAGTCGCTTCGAGCAACTGGAGACGGTGCGCCGGGACTTCGTGGCCAATGTGTCCCATGAGTTGCGCACCCCCCTCACCGTGGTGGGCGGCTTCCTCGAAACCCTGCACGAACATCCCGACCTGCCGCCGGAAGAACGCAACCACCAGATCGAGCTCATGCTGGAGCAAACCCGCCGCATGCAGAGGCTGGTGGAGGACCTGCTCACCCTCTCCCGCCTGGAGAGCGCGTCCAACCCGTTGCAGGAAGCGCCGGTGAACGTGCCGGCACTCATCACCCGCCTGCTCAGGGAAGCGGAAAGCCTCTCCCGCGGCCGCCATCGGGTGCGCGCGGAGATCCACAGCGACGCCTGGCTGATGGGCGCGGAAGGGGAGCTTGCCAGTGCCTTCGGCAACCTCATCAGCAACGCCATCCGCTACACGCCGGCCGGGGGCGAAGTGGTGCTGCGCTGGGAACGCACCGGGGATGGTGCGCGCTTTTCCGTGCGGGATACCGGCATCGGCATCGAGCCGCAACACATTCCCCGCCTCACCGAACGCTTCTACCGTGTCGATCGCAGCCGTTCCCGGGAGACGGGCGGCACGGGGCTTGGGCTTTCCATCGTCAAGCACGTGCTCACCCGCCACCAGGCCCGTCTGGAAATCCAAAGCGAAGTGGGCAAGGGCAGCACCTTTGCCGCCTGTTTTCCTGCAAACCGCGTGATCGCCCCCAAGGAGCGCAGCGCTTTGGCGGAGGAGCGCGGCTAGCGCACCGTGGGGACGAAAAATTAGCCGCCGCCCGCCTCGAAGGTCACCCGGTCGAAATCGCTGCCGTGATGGAGAAGGCCGGTGAGCTTCACCGTGAGCCTGTCCTCGAAAAGAAGCTCCAGGGGCCGGTTGGGGCTATACCAGCCCAGGGGGAGGATGAGGCTCGCCGGCACCTTCAGGCGGGGAATCTCCGGCAACAGAAAGGCGGGTTGATACTTGGCCTGCAGGGCGGAAATCAGCACCGGCGGGCGTACGCCCACCGCCACCGGGATGCCGGGAAAGCTGTGAATCCCCATCTGCAGGGTGCCATCGGGACGATAACGCAACCAGCGCACCTCGCCGAGGACGAAACTTTTTGCATCCGGCGGCCGCACGGCAACGAGCTGGTTTTGCTGGATGCGTGCCCCATGCACCCCTTCCGCCGCCAGGCGGAAACCCAGCGCCGACTCATCGACGATGCGCCAGGTCTCCAGCGCATAGCCGCGCTGGGATGCCACCAGTTTCGCCGTGTGCGTGGAGACGTGCCCGAACACCTGCAGATCCTGCATCGCCTGCCAGGAGAGTTCCGGCGCCTCCCCCGGCTGACGCAGCGGCTTTTCCCCATTGCAGTAGAAGTGGATGGCGGGAATCGTGAACGCCACCTGGGCTTTCGCCTCGCCGGGTCGGCGTTCGTAGCCGCGGATGGGCAGCGGTTCGCACCACTGCTGATAGAGCATGGTGAGCAACGCCTCGCAGGCGGGTTGCACGCAATCCTCGCCCACGTCCAGCTCGCCGGGGCTCCCTCCCTTGCGCAGATGGCGGATGCGCTTGAGGAGGGTCACCGCGAGCTGGTTGGTATCCAGATAGCGGAGGGTTGCGGGGGGCGCCGGCGGCTCGATCATGGCCGGCCCCGCCGCGCACGCCAGGTCCACGGTGATGGGCGAAAGCCGCAGTTCCGGGTAAAGCGGCTGCGGCTTTTCCTTCACCACTTGCACCCGCGCCGCCCATTTGCCCAGCCAGCGGTCGATCTGGGCGAGCTGCCGCGCCGTCAGATGATAGGGATCGGCCAGCGCCGTGAGGAGGATCGCCCCATAGGCCGCCTCCACGGAAGAAATGTCGAAGAGCGGGTTTTGCGCATCCTTCACCGCCTGCCGGGCGACCCCTTCCTCCTCCGCCAAGGCGTAGGTCTGGTGCACCTCGCGCCAGAGTTTTTCCGGCACCGGCTGGTAGGCGTGGTGATATTCGAGGATCTGCCGGCCCAGGGCATGCATCAGGCGCTGACAGATGAACCCCAGATAGGTCTGGAGCTCGGGCTCCCCGGCCTGCAGACTTTCCAGACAATGCTGGTAACCCCTGGCCAGCGCCGCCCACAAGGCAAGCACCTTGCGCCAGAGGGAGAGCTCGGTGTTGTCGAAGGGCAAGGGTTTGCCGGCGTACTTGCGGCTCTGCTCCCCCTGCAGGTAGAGGATGGGCTCGCGCAGGATCTCCATCACCTTGAGCCGTTCCACCCCGCTCATGGCGTAGGTGTTGACGAGCTCCATCTGCACCAGCATCTCGGCATGGGCCGCCGGTACATTGGTGAGCGGCAGGCCCTGCAGCCACTGGCGGGTAGTCTGCGCGTCGGAGATGTGGGGCCGGGCCGTCTGCATTTCGCCGCTGCCAGGAAAAGTCATGACGTGGACCTTCAGGGGCCGATGCGATGACGATATCCTAGGAGCTTTGCACAGCCGCTTCAAGCGCCGCCCGCGGCGGCCCCGTCTTCCGTCTTGGCCAGCCGGCGCCGCGCTTCAAGGGCGGCTCTAGAGCAGCACCCTTTCGATGCCGCCGGCGGTGGCACGCCGGATATAGTCCTGCATCCAGTTCTCGCCGAGGATGTGGCGGGCAAGTTCCACCACCAAGTAATCCGCCACCAGACCTGTATCCTCCTCATAGCGGGCAAGCCCCTGCAGACAGGAAGGACAGGCCGTCAGCACTTTGATTTCCGCCGTTGCCTCCTCCGCCTTGATCATCTCCCGTCCGGCGATGAGCTCCTCCTCCTTGCGGAAGCGCACCTGGGTGGCGATGTCTGGGCGGCTTGCCGCCAGCGTCCCGGCCTCGCCGCAACAGCGGTCGGACAGCCGCACCCGTGGTCCCACCAGGCTTTGCGCCACCTTGAGGGGTGGGTGGGTTTTCATGGGCGTATGACAGGGATCGTGGTAGAGGTAATGCCGGCCGCTGATGCCGTCCAGGCGCACACCCTTCTCCATGAGGTACTCGTGAATGTCCAGTAGGCGGCAGCCGGGGAAGATTTTCTCGAACTGATATTTCAGCAACTGATCCATGCAGGTGCCGCAGGAGACGATGACGGTGCGGATGTCCAGATAGTTGAGGGTGTTGGCCAGCCGGTGGAAGAGCACCTGGTTGCGGGTGCTGATGGCCTGGCCGCGATCCTCGAAGCCGGCCGCCGTCTGTGGGTAGCCGCAGCACAGGTAGCCTGGGGGCAGCACGGTGATGGCTCCCACATGCCACAGCATGGCCTGGGTGGCCAAGCCCACCTGGGAAAACAGCCGTTCCGAACCGCACCCCGGAAAGTAGAACACCGCTTCCTGGTCCTCCTGGGCCCGCGCCGGATCGCGGATCACCGGCACGATGCCGGGATCGGTGAGACCGAGCAGTGATCGCGCCGTGCGCCGCGGCACTTCGGCGGGCAGCGGCTTGTTGATGAAATGCACCACCTGGGCAGGCACAGGCGGCGAGCCTACGGTGGCCCGCGGCCGTTTCTCCCCGGGCAGAAGGCCGAGCCGCCGCACGAGGGTGTGGGCAAGACGCTGGGCGCGGTAACCCCACTCGATGAGGGCCTTGCGCAAAAGATGCAGGGTGGCCGGATCGGTGACGTTGAGGAAGAGCATGGACGCCCAGGTGCCGGCGTTGAAGCGCTTCTGCCCCTGATGGCGGAGGAAGTTGCGCATGGCGATGGATACATCGCCGAAGTCGATGTCCACCGGGCAGGGGTTGGCGCATTTGTGGCAGATGGTGCAATGGTCGGCCACGTCGTTGAATTCCTCGAAGTGGCGCAGGGAAACGCCGCGGCGTGTCTGCTCCTCGTAGAGAAATGCTTCGATGAGCAGCGAGGTGGCGAGAATCTTGTTGCGGGGGCTGTAGAGGAGATTGGCCCGCGGCACATGGGTATTGCACACCGGCTTGCATTTGCCGCAACGGAGGCAGTCCTTGATGGAATCGGCGATACGCCCCACCTCCGACTGTTCCATGATCAGCGATTCCACTTCCAGGAGATTGAAGCTGGGCGTGTAGGCGTTGCGCAGGTCGGCACCGGGCAGAAGTTTGCCCTGGTTGAAATGACCCGCCGGGTCCACCCGCCGTTTGTATTCGGCGAAGGCGGAAAGCTGCGCCGGCTCGAGGAACTGCAGCTTGGTGATGCCGATGCCGTGTTCCCCCGACACCACCCCGCCCAGCGCCTTGGCGAGGGCCATGATGCGCTCCACCGCCCGGTTGGCGGTGGCCAGCATTTCGTAATCGTCCGAGTTGACGGGAATGTTGGTATGGACATTGCCGTCGCCGGCATGCATGTGCAGGGCAACGAACACCCGCCGCCGCAGCACCTGCCGGTGGATTTCGTCGCAGCGCTCGAGGATGAGGCGGAAACCCCGCCCGGTGAAAAGCTCCGCCAGCGGCGCTCGCACCTCCCGCTTCCACGACACACGCAGACTGTGATCCTGCAGGGCGCGGAACACCGTGGGCGCCGTTGCTCCCCGGGCATCAGAGAGGTGGGCGAAGGCCGCGGCGTAGTCCGCCAGCGGGGCGTCGAGATGATCCCGCAACCACTGCCAGCGGCGCCGCACCGAATGGATGAGATCGAGGGCGCGGTGGCGGCGGGTCTCGGTGAGCTCGGGATCGGCGAAGGCGTCCTCATCGCGGCTCATGGGCAAATCGCCGCGGAAAAAGCTTTCCAGCTCGTCGAGGAGCAGAAGCTTGTTGGCGATGGAAAGCTCGATATTGATGCGCTCGATGCCATCGCTATAGTCCGCCAGACGCGCCAGCGGAATCACCACGTCCTCGTTGATCTTGAAGGCATTGGTATGGGCGGCGATGGCGGCGGTACGCGCCCGGTCCAGCCAGAAGGTGCGCCGGGCCTCCGGGCTTGCGGCGATGAAGCCTTCGCCCCCGCGGGCATTGGCCAGACGCACGATGTGGGAGGCCGCCTCCCCCACTGCCTGCTCGTCATCGGAAACGATGTCGGCAAGCAGCACCATGTTGGGACGTTGCGGGCGGTTGGCCTTGGTCGCATACCCCACCGCCTTCACATAGCGCGCATCCAGGTGTTCCAGCCCCGCCAGCCGCGCCTGGGGATGCCGGTCAAGATAATCTTTGATCTCGACGATGGCCGGCACGGCCTCGTGCACCTGGCCGAAAAATTCCAGGCAGACGGTGCGGCCGAAGGCCGGCATGCGATGCAGGATGAAGGTGGCGGAGGTGATGATGCCGTCGCAGCCTTCCTTCTGGATGCCCGGCAGACCGGCGAGGAATTTGTCGGTGACGTCCTTGCCCAATCCCGCCCTGCGGAAGGCGCGCCCGGGAATTTCCAGCACCTCCTGGCTTTCCACCCCCTGGCCGTCCGCCCCATGGCGGGTGATGCGGAAGCGCGCCACCTCGACTTCGTGAATCTTGCCCAGGTTATGGTCCAGACGCTCCACGGTGAGCCACCGCCCCTGCGGGTCCACCATGCGCCAGGAGGCGAGATTGTCGATGGCCGTGCCCCACAGCACCGCTTTCTTGCCGCCGGCGTTCATCGCCACGTTGCCGCCGATGCAGGAGGCATCGGCGGAGGTGGGGTCCACGGCGAAGACGAGTCCCGCCGCCTCCGCCGCCTCCATCACCCGCCGCGTCACCACACCGGCACCGCAACGGATGACCGGCACGGGCGTCGCCACACCGGGCAGCATGACCCTTTCCACGCTGCCGAGGGTATCCAGCTTTTCCGTATTGATGACCGCCGAAAGCTTGGTGAGGGGCACCGCGCCGCCGGTGTAACCGGTGCCGCCCCCGCGGGGGATGATGGTGAGTCCCAACTCGATCAGTGCCCGCACCAGCGGCGCCACCTCCTCCTCACTGTCCGGCGTGAGCACGACGAAGGGGTATTCCACCCGCCAGTCGGTGGCGTCGGTGACATGGGAGACCCGGCTCATGGGATCGAAGGCGATGTTGTCGCGGCGGGTGAGGGGGGAAAGTTTCTTCAGTACCCGCGCCCGCAGAAGGCGGGTGTGTTCGAATTCCGCCGCGAAGGCATCCACCGCCTGGCTGGCGGCGGCAAGCAGCCGCGCCACCTGCTCGTTACCCTGGCGGCGCGCTTCGATTTCCCGCAGACGGTGACGCAGGGCGCCGATCAGCGCCTCCCGCCGGCGGCGGTTGGCGAGCAGATCATCCTGCAGATAGGGATTGCGGGAGACCACCCAGAGGTCGCCCAGCACCTCGAAGAGCATGCGTGCGGAGCGGCCGGTGCGGCGCTCGCTGCGCAGGGCATCGAGCACCTGCCACATCTCTTCCCCCAGGAAACGGATGACGATTTCCCGGTCGGAAAAAGACGTATAGTTGTAGGGGATTTCCCGCAGGCGGGTGGTCATGGCGGCATCGGGCAAAGCGGCATTTTAGCACCCGCCCCGCAGCTCGCCGCTCAAGGCGCGGGGCTTGCCGCCGCCATCAAAATCCCGCCGCCCAGGCCACCACCCCATAACGCGCCAGCTTGCCCGCTGCCATGAAGAGGGCACAAAGCCAGGCATTGAGGCGCAACCATCCGGCGGCGAGGGGCAGGGCATCGCCCACCACCGGCAACCAGGCAAAGAGGAGAGCAAGGCTTCCAAAGCGGCGGACCCAGGCAAGCGCCCGCCCTTCCGGGGCGCGCGAGGGCAAAAGCCGCCCCATCAGATAGGAGGTCATGCCGCCCAGGGTATTGCCCGCGGTCGCCACGGCAAGGGCCAGCGCCGCGCGGTCGGGGTGAAAACGCAGAAAGGCGAACAACGCCGCTTCCGACTGCCCCGGCAGCACGGTGGAGGAAAGAAAAGCCGTAAGGAAAAGCCCCGCAAGGGAAAGCATGCCGCCTCACCGCGGCGACCGGCGGCATGCCCCGCTCACAGCAGGGGCTCCACCAGGGCGCGCAAACGGCCGTAATGCACCTGGCCGTGCACCTTGTGCCGCAAGCGCCCCTCCCGATCGAGGATGTAGGAGGTGGGCAGGCGGCTTACACCCCCGAAAGCCTGCTGGATCGCCACATCGGCCATGGCGGCGGGAAAGGTGTAACCATGCTCCCGCATGAACGCCGCCACCCGCCCCGGGTCCTCATCCACACTGAAGGCGACGATCTCGAAGCCCCGCTGGCGGTGATCCCGATAGAAGCGCTCCATGGCGGGCATCTCGTGGCGGCAGTAGGGACACCACGTGGCCCAGAAATTGACCAGCACCACCTTGCCCCGCAAATCGGCAAGCGCGTGCACCGCGCCATCGAGGGTGGTGAAGCGCACCGGCGCCGGTTCCCCACTCACCGTCTCCACCCACGCCGGCGGCCGGAACCAGAGATAGACGATGAGCCCCACCAGGAGCAAAGGCACCAGCTTGCCGTTGTGGCGTCTGTAAAAGGCTTTCCAATCCAAGGGACCTTTCCCCGAAATGCGGTCCTGCAAGTTTAAACGAATACGATAGACGAAACGGGAAAGACGCGCTGACCGGTGATCCCCGTTTGACAGACAGCAGAAGCCCAAGTTGGGCACCGGCGGGTCTGGTAATGGGCTGCGCACCCTCCCCCGAGGCTCAAGGCGCTGCGGTATGATGCGCCTTTTCGGGAGTGAACGATGCTCTGGGTCAAGGCGTTCCATATCATCTTCATGGTCACCTGGTTTGCCGGCCTGTTCTACCTGCCGCGGCTTTTCGTCTATCACGCCATGAGCGAGGATGCGCCTTCCATTGCCCGCTTCAAGATCATGGAACGCAAGCTCTACTACGGCATCATGACGCCGGGCGCCGTCCTCACCGTGCTTTTCGGCTTGTGGCTGTGGCTCGGTTATGGCATCGAGGGCCGCTGGCTGTACGCGAAGCTGGCGCTCGTCGTCGTGCTCATCCTCTATCACCTCTGGTGCGGCAGACTTCTGCGGGATTTCCGCAACGACGCCAACCGCCACAGTCACGTCTGGTATCGCTGGTTCAACGAGTTTCCGGTGGTGATCCTCATCAGCGTGGTGATCCTGGTGGTGGTCAAACCCTTCTAGATGGACACGCTGGAAAATTTTTTTGCCACCTGCCCCCGGGGGCTGGAGGAGGTGCTGGCCGCAGAGCTCAGAGGGCTTGGCGCGACCGCTGTCGAACCCACGCCGGGGGGCGTCGGTTTTGCCGGCCCCTTCCCCCTCTGCTACCGCATCAATCTGCAAAGCCGCATCGCCGGCCGCGTCCTCTGGCGCATCGCCACCGCCCCCTACCGCAGCGAGGATGACATCTACCGTGTGGCAGGCGACGTCCCCTGGTCATCCCTGTTCACCGTCACCCAGACTTTCGCCGTCGCCACGGTCGGCCGCCACTGTCCTTTGCGCAGCCTCCACTTCGTGGCCCTGCGCATCAAGGATGCGGTGTGCGACCACTTCCGCGCGGTCTGCCAGGCGCGGCCCAGCGTCGATACAAAGGCGCCGGAGGTGCGCATCCACGCCTTCCTCGACGAGGCGCGGCTGAGTCTTTATCTCGACACCTCGGGCGAGGCGCTGTTCAAGCGAGGCTGGCGCAAGTCCAAGGGCGAGGCGCCCCTGCGGGAGAATCTGGCCGCCGGCATCCTGCACCTTGCCGGCTGGCAGCCCGGCGTGCCCCTCTTCGACCCCATGTGTGGCAGCGGCACTTTCCTCATCGAGGCTGCCTTGATCGCCCTCGACATCGCCCCCGGGCTGGGCCGCCGCTTTGCCTTCGAACGCCTGCGCAATTTCGATGCCGCCTCATGGCAAAGGATGCAGGAGGAAGCCCGCACGGCGGCAAAAGCGCCGGAGCGCTTACCCATCTGGGGGGCTGATCGCGATGCCGCCGCAGTGCGCCATGCGCAGGCAAACCTCGTCGAAGCCGGGCTTGCCGGAAGCGTGGAAGTGAAACAGGAGGATGTGCTCGACTGCCACCCGCCCGCGGCGAGCGGGCTATTGGTGACCAACCCGCCCTATGGCGAGCGCATGGGGGAGGCCCAGGCCCTGGCGGCGTTTTATCCCAGGCTCGCCAGCGTGCTCAAACAGCGGTTCGCCGGCTGGACGGCCTGGTTCTTCACCGCCGATCGCCGCATGCCCCAGCTCATGCGCCTTACCCCCTCCCGCCGCATCCCGCTCTACAACGGCCCGCTGGAGTGCCGCCTCTACGAAATCCGCCTGGTTGCGGGCAGTAACCGGCGGCGGGCCACTCCCTGACGCCCTCAGATGATGTCCAGGTGGTTGATGTTGGACATGATGTCCCGCTCCTTGGCCTCCTGGCCGTGGAGCTTGATCTGCAGGCGCAGGTCGTTGACCGAATCGGCGTTGCGCAGCGCATCCTCGTAGCTGATGAGGCCCGCCTCGTAAAGCTCGAAGAGGTGCTGGTCGAAGGTCTGCATGCCAATCTCGCGGGATTTGGCCATGACTTCCTTGATTTCGTGCACCTGCCCCTTGAAGATGAGGTCGGAGATCAAGGGCGAGTTGAGCATGATTTCCACCGCTGCCACGCGCCCCTTGCCTTCCCGGCGCGGAATCAGCCGCTGGGAAACGAAGGCCTTGAGGTTTAAGGAGAGGTCCATCAGCAACTGATCCCGTTTCTCCTCGGGGAAGAAGTTGATGATGCGGTCCAAAGCCTGATTGGCGCTGTTGGCATGCAGGGTGGACAGGCACAAATGGCCCGTCTCCGCGAACTGGATGGCGTATTCCATGGTTTCGCGGTCGCGGATCTCCCCGATCAGGATCACGTCCGGCGCCTGGCGCAGGGCGTTTTTCAGGGCAGAGAACCAGTCGTCGGTATCCACCCCCACCTCCCGCTGGGTGATGATGCACTTCTTGTGCTCGTGGACGTATTCGATGGGGTCTTCGATGGTGATGATGTGACCCTGGCTGTTTTCGTTGCGGTAGCCCACCATCGCCGCAAGCGACGTGGATTTGCCCGAACCCGTGCCGCCGACGAAGATCACCAGCCCCCGTTTGGTCATGGCCACGTCCTTGAGCACCTCAGGCAGGCCGAGCTCCTCGAAGGTGGGGATGACCGAGTTGATGGTGCGCAACACCATGCCGGTGCGGCCCTGCTGGACGAAGGCATTGACGCGGAAACGGCCGATGTCGGGGGGCGAGATGGCAAAGTTGCACTCCTTGGTGGACTCGAATTCGTAGGCCTGTTTGTCATTCATGATGGCGCGCGCCAGCTCCACCGTGTGCTGCGGCGTGAGGGTCTGGTTGGAGACGGGCACCACCCGCCCGTCGATCTTGAGCGCAGGGGGGAAGCCGGCGGTGATGAAGAGGTCCGATGCCTTCTTGCTCACCATCAGGCGCAACAGGTCATGCATGAATTTCTGGGCTTGTTCGCGCTCCATGAATTCCTCCTTCGAATTTGCCGGCCATTTCGGCCCCGATCATGCCCGCCGCAATACCCCTTACCGGTGCCTCAGAACTTGGCGTCCTTGCGCGCCGCCTTGGCGGCCTCCGCTTCGGAGATGATGTTGCGGCGCACCAGATCGGCCAGGCACTGCTCCATGGTCTGCATGCCCACGTTCTGACCGGTCTGGATGGTGGAGTACATCTGCGCCACCTTGTTCTCGCGGATCAGGTTGCGGATGGCGGGCGTGCCGATCATGATCTCGTGCGCCGCCACGCGGCCGCTGCCGTCCTTGGTCTTGAGCAGGGTCTGGGCAATCACCGCCCGCAGCGACTCCGACAGCATGGCGCGCACCATCTCCTTTTCCGCGGCCGGGAAGACGTCGATGATGCGGTCGATGGTCTTCGGCGCCGAGCTGGTATGCAGCGTGCCGAACACGAGATGGCCGGTTTCCGCGGCGGTAAGGGCAAGACGGATGGTTTCCAGGTCACGCAGCTCGCCCACCAGGATGACGTCCGGGTCCTCGCGCAGGGCGGAACGCAGCGCGTTGTTGAAGGAAAGCGTATGCGGTCCCACCTCCCGCTGGTTGATGAGGCATTTCTTCGATTCGTGGACGAATTCGATGGGATCCTCGATGGTGAGGATGTGACCATACTCCGTCTCGTTGATCTCGTTAATCATCGCCGCCAGTGTGGTGGACTTGCCGGAGCCGGTCGGGCCGGTGACCAGCACGAGCCCGTTGGGGTGGTGACAGAGATCCTTGAAAATCGCCGGTGCGTTGAGCTGCTCCAGGGTCAGCACCTTGGAGGGGATGGTGCGGAAGGCGGCAGCCGCACCCCTTTGCTGCACATAGGCATTGACGCGGAAGCGGGCGAGGTTGGGCACCTCGAAGGAGAAATCGACCTCCAGATTCTCCTCGTAGAACTTGCGTTGCGCATCGTTCATGATGTCATAGATCATGCTGTGCACCCCCTTGTGGTCCAGGGGTTCCACATTGATGCGCCGGATGTCGCCATTGACCCGGATCATCGGCGGCAGGCCCGCCGAAAGATGCAGGTCGGAAGCCTTGTTCTTGACGGTGAAGGCAAGCAGATCAGCGATTTCCATTTATAATCCCCCGCGGGTGAGTGCGCGATGCGCCTTGCCGATGGGTAGCCCCCGGCCACCCGACAATAACGGCCGTCGCGGCCGTTTCTTGAGGAAAATCCTTCGGCCGGTCAACCTTCGGCCCGCCCTGCCGCGGTCAGGCCGGAACGCCGGGCGGACCTTGCACCCATTCCTCGAAGCTGGGCCGAAGCATTATGACGACAATCCAAACGGCATTGCAAGGCGTCAGGCGCCGCATCGAGAAGGCCGCCGCCGAATGCGGCCGCGATCCCGCCACCATCACCCTGCTCGCGGTGTCCAAGACCTTCGGCGCTGACGCCATCCGCGCCGCCTATGCCTGTGGCCAGCGCGCCTTCGGCGAAAGTTACGTTAAGGAGGCGCTCGCCAAAATGGCCGCGCTCAACGATCTTGCCATCGAATGGCATTTCATCGGTCCGGTGCAGAGCAACAAGACCCGCCCCATCGCCGAACACTTCGCCTGGGTGCACAGCGTGGACCGGGAGAAAATCGCCCGCCGGCTGGCGGAACAACGCCCCGCCAGCCTGCCCCCCCTCAACGTCTGCGTGCAGGTGAATGTGAGCGGGGAAGCCGCCAAAAGCGGGGTGGCGCCGGAGGCGGTGGCGCCGCTTGCTCGCTTCATCGCAACACTCCCCCGGCTGCGCCTGCGGGGCCTGATGACCATTCCCGAGGCCACACCGGATGTCACGCTGCTGCGGCGCCGCTTTCGCCTGCTGCGGGAGCTCAAGGACGCCCTCGGCCGCGAGGGGCTTGAGCTGGACACCCTGTCCATGGGCATGTCCCAGGATCTGGAAGCGGCGGTGTGCGAAGGCGCCACCCTGGTGCGGGTGGGCAGTGCCATTTTCGGCGAACGGCGGAAAACGGCAAACCCATGAAACGTGAGGAGCACGGGGGCGCAACGCGCCCAGGGAAAAGGACTTCATCATGAACATCACCTTCATCGGCGGCGGCAACATGGCCAATGCCCTCATCGGCGGACTTCTGGGCCGCGGCTTCAGGGCCGCCGAGCTGCGCGTGGTGGACCCCGACCCGCAGGCGCGGGAGCGGCTTCAACGCCAATACGGCCTCATCGTTGAGCCGGCAGTGGATGCCGGCGTTCTGGCCTGCGACATCGTCCTTTTGGCGGTGAAACCCCAGCAGTTGCGGGAGGTGGCGAAGACCCTCGCCCCCCACCTCAAAAACCAGCTTGTGATTTCCATCGCCGCCGGCGTGCGCGCCGCCGATCTTTCCCGCTGGCTCACCTATCGGCGCATCGTGCGCGCCATGCCCAACACCCCTGCCCTGGTGCAGGCGGGCATCAGCGGCGTCTACGCCCTGCCCGAAGTGGGCGAGGCGGAACGCAGGCAGGCGGCAACGGTGCTGGAAGCGGTGGGCGAGGTGGTCTGGGTGGCGCGGGAGGAAGACATGGATACCATCACGGCGGTATCCGGCAGCGGGCCCGCCTATGTCTTCTATTTCATGGAGGCGCTGGAGGAAGCCGCCATCCGCCTCGGACTGTCCGCGGCGCAGGCCCGGCAGCTCACCCTCGCCACCTTCGCCGGCGCCGCCCGCCTGGCCGCCAAAAGCCAGGAGGACCTGGCCACGCTGCGTGCCCGCGTCACTTCCCGCGGCGGCACCACGGAACGGGCGCTGGCCAGCCTGGAAGCCGCTGCGGTGCGGCAGGCCATCATCGACGCCGTGGGCGCCGCCGCGGCCCGTTCCCGGGAACTGGGGGACGAGCTGGGCCGCAACGGCGGATGACATTTTTGTCATTTCACCCTGGACGGGACTCAAGCCATGCTCAGCGAAGCCGTTATTTTTCTTCTGGACACCATCGGCACCGCGTTTGTCGCGCTGCTTTTGCTGCGTTTTTATCTGCAACTTTTGCGGGTGCACCCGGGTAACCCGCTCAGCCAGTTCGTGATGACGCTGACGGATTTCGTGGTACTGCCGGCACGGCGCAGGCTGCCCGCGATGGGGGGCTGGGATGTAGCCACCCTTCTTGTCGCGCTGGCGGTGCAGTGGCTGCTGCTCATCGTCATCGAGGCGTTGGCCGGCCTGCCCCTGCTGCGGGGCGGCCCCATCATGTTTCTGGGCCTGGGTTTCATGGCGGCGGTGGAGCTCTTGCGCATGAGCCTTTATCTGCTGATGCTGGTACAGGTGCTGTTGTTCGTGGTGAGCCTTATCAACCCCATGAGCCCCTTCATGGGTGTGTTGGAGGCGCTGTCGCGTCCCTTCACGCGGCGGGTGCGGCGGATCATTCCGCCGGTGGCCAACGTGGACCTGTCGCCGATGGTGATCCTCATCGTCTGCCAGTTGCTGCTGATGCTGCCGGTGGCCTGGCTGGAACGGCTGGCCAAGGGAGTGATCCATGTCAGCATGGGAGGCCTGGGGTTGTGACGCATCCCTGGTACCGGCGCGGGAGCACGGGGACCCTCGTCCTCACCGTGCAGGTGCAGCCCAACGCGCCGCGCACGGAGGTGGTGGGTCCCCATGGCGATGCGCTGAAAATCCGTGTCGCGGCACCGCCGCTGGAGAACCGGGCCAATGAGAAACTGATCGACTTCCTGGCGCAGGTCTTCGACGTGCCCCTGCGTCAGGTGCAGGTGAAAAGCGGCGAACACGCTCGCCGGAAGATCGTGGAGATCGCAGGCAGTCGTATCGATCCGGAGCAGGCATTGCTCAAGCCATGACCGTCCTTATCAGACAACGGGTGGAGCAGTACCGCCGCTGGCGCGAGGATCTCCTTGCCGCCATCGAGGCCTATCAGGCGTGGCTGGATGCGCGCGGTGGGGTGGAGGCGGCGCAGTCGCTGAAGCTCTACGACCTCATGGAAAGCCTGCGCCACGACCGCATCACCCTGGCCTTCGTCGCCGAGTTCTCCCGGGGCAAGACGGAGCTCATCAACGCCCTTTTCTTCGCCGACTTCCGGCAGCGGCTGCTGCCCTCGGATGCCGGGCGCACCACCATGTGCCCGACGGAAATCTTTTACGATCCGGGCGAGCGCCCTTATCTGCGGCTGCTCCCCATCGAGACCCGCTATCGCGACGAGACTATCCGCCAACTCAGAAAAAAACCCGTCGAATGGGTGACGAGCTGGCTCGACCTCGACCACCCGGAGCAGATGGTGGAAATCTTCGAAAGCCTCACCGAAACCAAGCGGGTGAGCCAGGTAGAGGCACGCGCCCTGGGGCTGTGGGACGACCAGGATCCCATGCAGGCGGACATGCTGCGGGAGGACGGGCGGGTGGAAATCCCCAAGTGGCGCCATGCCCTCATCAACTATCCGCACCCGCTGCTGAAAAGCGGTCTGGCCATTCTCGACACGCCGGGGCTCAATGCCCTGGGCAGCGAACCCGAGCTCACTTTGAGCATGATCCCCAGTGCCCATGCGGTGCTCTTTCTGCTTGCCACCGACACCGGTGTGACGCGCTCCGACCTGGAAATCTGGCAAAAGCACGTGGCGCCCCATGCCGCCCACAGCATCGTCGTGCTGAACAAGGTGGACACCCTGTGGGACGAGTTGAAGCCCTGGGACAAGGTGCAGGCGACCATCGAGCGGCAGAAGCAGGCCACCGCCCAGCAACTGGGCATCGCCCCCGGCCAGGTGCTCGCCCTGTCGGCGCAGAAGGCACTTCTTGCCAGAATCCGCGGCGATGAGACCCTGGCGGCGCGCAGCGGCATCGCCGCGCTGGAACAGCTGCTTGCCCGCGACATCATCCCCAGACGCCAGGAAATCCTGCGCACGGCGGTCACCCGGGAAATCGGCGCGCTGGTGCTCGCCGCCTACAAGAGCGCCAGCAGCCGGCTTGCCGCCGTGCGCCACGAGCGCGCCGAGCTGTCATCCCTTTCCGGCAAGAACCGGGAAGTGATCCACAAGATGCTGCAGAAGCTAAACGAGGACAAGCTGACCTACGAGGAAACCCTGCACGCCTTCAACGTCACCCGTTCCGTCATCACCCGCCATGGCCACATTCTTCTGAGCAACCTGAGCATGGAACGGCTGGATGGCATCCTGGAAAGGGCGCACGCCTCCCTCAAGGGAAGCTGGACCACGGCGGGGCTGATGCGGGGCATGCAGTCCCTGATCCGCCACACCGCCCAGCAGTTCCAGCACATCCACAAGCATGCGCGGCAGATCAAGGGGCTGGTGGACAGCGCCTACGTCCGCTTCCATGTTCAGCATGGTTTCGAAAGACGGGAAGCGCCGTTTCTCGACCTCGACCCCTGTCAGGCCGCCTTCGACGAACTCAAACGGCGCACCGAAGCCTTCTGCCGCGATCCGGTGAACATCCTCACCGAGAAGCATTTCCTGGTGCGGCGGTTCTTCCTCAACCTGGCCGCCGAGGCACGCGCCATCTTCGAGCGCGCCCGCCACGATAGCGAAATCTGGTTGCGCAATGCCCTGGGCCCGCTGCTGAGCCAGATCACCGACTACAAAATGGACATGGAGCGGCGCATCGAAAACGTCCGCAAAATCCACGAAAACATCGACAGTCTGCAGGAAAGGCTGAAGGAGCTGGCCGCCACCGAAGCAGCACTCGACCGTGAAGTGGAAACCCTGGGCGGTATCCTCAGCCGCCTGAAACCCCCCACACAGGCAAGTCAGGCGAAAAACCGCGACGCGGCCTAGCCCTCAGAGGCAGCGGGCAAGCCTCGCGGCCAAGCGTTCGGCCACCGCCGGCAAAGGCTCCGCCACCCCCAGATCGCGCAACTGGGTGACCTCAAGGCCCGGATAGCCGCAGGGATCGATCCAGGTGAAGGGCGCCAGATCCATGTCCACATTGAGGGCGAGACCGTGATAACTCCTGCCCTGGCGGATGCGCAGACCCAACGCGGCGATTTTCTTTTCCGCCACATAGACCCCCGGCGCCTTGTCACGACGTCGGCCCTCGATGCCATAGTCGGCGAGGAGATCGATCACCGCCTGCTCCATGCGCTGCACCAGCTCCCGCACGCCGTATCCGCGCCGGCGCAAATCCAGGAGCAGATAGGCCACGATCTGCCCCGGCCCGTGGTAGGTCACCTGGCCGCCGCGGTCGCTGGCGATGATGGGGATGTCGCTGGCGCGCAGGATGTGGCTGCGTCTGCCCGCAAGCCCTAGGGTGAAGACGGGCGGGTGTTCCAACAGCCACAGTTCGTCCGCAGTGTCGGGCCCGCGCTGGGCGGTGAATGCCTGCATCGCCTGCCAGGTGGTGGAATACTCCACCCGCCCCAGCCGGCGCACGACGAGCAGGGGGTTGGCGGTGTGGGCCATGGCTGCCTCAGAGCACCACCTTGACCCAGGGATGCCGGCTCAACTCGCCATAGAGGGCGTCGAGCTGGGCGCGGGAGACGGCGTGGATGGTGCAGGTGAGGCTAAGATAACGGCCGTTGCGGGAGGGCCGCATCTCCGTGGCGGCCGGATCATAATCCGGTGCGTGGCGCAGGACGATCTCCACCATGGTCTGCGCAAAATCATCGCGCGCCTCGCCCATGATCTTGATGGGGAAGCGCTGAGGGAATTCGAGCCCGCTGCCGTCACTCATTTCAACCGCCCCGCATGGCGGTGGCCTTGAAGGCCTGATAGAGGGCATCCATGCGCGCAAAGAGAGGCCCCGGCCGGCCGTTGCCCACCACTTTTCCGTCGAGCCGCGTGATGGGGAGCACTTCTCGCGTCGAGGAGGTGAGCCACAGTTCGTCTGCGTTGCGCAGCTCCGCCTCAGCAATGCGCCGGATGTGGACCGGAATGCCGTCGGCCTGGGCGAGCTCCACCACCACATCGTAGGTGATGCCGGCAAGCATCAGGTTGTCCTTGGGTGGGGCATGCAATGCCCCGTCCTTGACGACAAAGATGTTGCTCGCCGCGCCTTCGGTGAGGAAACCATCGCGTAGGAGAACCGCCTCCATGGCCCCCGCCTCCACCGCCAGTTGCCGCAGCAGCACATTGGGCAGCAGGGAGATGGATTTGATGTCGCAACGCAGCCAGCGGTTGTCGATGGCGGTGATGGCGGTCACCCCCTCCTGCTTGAGGACGGGGTCGGGCGGCAAAAGGGGCGTGCTCATCATGAACACCGTGGGCCGAACCACCGGCGGAAAGGCATGGTCCCGCTTGGCCGGACCGCGCGTCACCTGCAGATAAAGATACTGGTCCTCCCCCTCGTTGCGGGCGATGAGCGCTTCGATCAACGCTGTCCACTCCGCCTCTCCATGGGGGTTGGCAAGCTTGATCGCGGTGAGACTGTATTGCAGCCGGCGCAAATGCTCCCGCAGGCGGAAGGGGCGCCGCGAATAGACGGGGATCACCTCATACACCCCATCGCCGAAGATGAAGCCCCGATCCAGCACGGGCACCATCGCCTCCTCCATCGGGAGCCAGCGGCCATTGAGATAGACCGTCATCGTCTCCCTCATCGCCACCACAGGCGCACCGTATCCCAGGCGCGGCGGAACAGGCCCGCCACGCCCACCTCCTGCATGGCCTGCAGCGTGAAGTTGGCATAGGGCCTACCCCCCACCTCGATGGTGAGCGTTCCCACCGGCTGCCCTTTGGCAAGGGGCGCCAGAAGGGGCTGGCGGCTTGCCAGGCTGGCCTTCGCCTGGGCATAGTAGCCCTTGGGCAGGGAGAGATACACATCCTGGTCGAAGCCCGCCGCCACCGTCTTTGCCGCGCCCTTGTACACCGGCAGGGTGGCGACGGTCTGCCCTTTGCGGTAGAGGCGGTAGGTCTCGTAAAACTGGAAGCCGTAGTTGAGGAGCTTCTGGCTTTCCATGGTGCGGGCATTGTCGGAAGCGGCGCCGGCCACCACTGAAATCAGCCGCATCTCCCCCCGTTTGGCAGAGGCGATGAGACAGTAGCCCGCCCCTTCGGTGTGGCCGGTCTTCACCCCGTCCACATAGGGGTCCTGCCACAGCAGGCGGTTGCGGTTGGGTTGGGTGATTTTGTTGTAGGTGAATTCCTTCAGCGAGTAGAGGCGATAGAACTCGGGAAAATCTCGGATCAGCGCCGCCGCCAGCCGCGCCAAGTCGCGCGCCGTGGAATAGTGTTGCGGATGGGGCAGCCCCGTGGAATTGGTGAAATGGGTGTTGGCAAGCCCCAGGCGCTTCGCCTCGCGGTTCATGAGTTCCACGAAGGCCTCTTCGCTGCCGGCAATCCCTTCCGCCAGGGTGATACAGGCATCATTGCCCGACTGCACGATCATGCCCTTGAGCAGATCCTCCACCCGCGCCGGCTGCCGGGGATCGAGGAACATGCGGGAGCCTTCGCTACGCCAGGCCTTCTCCGACACCGGCAGGCTGTCGGTGAGCTTGAGCCGACCCTGCCGGATGGCGGTGAAGGCGAGATAGGCGGTCATCAGTTTGGTCAGCGACGCCGGTTCGATGCGCTCGTCCGCATTCTGGGCCTGCAACACCTGGCCGCTCTGGAAATCCATGAGCAGCCACGAACGCGCAGCAATATCCGGCGCAGCCGGCGGCGGCACCAGTCCCTGCGCCTGCGCCGGCAGCCAGGGGAGAAACATGAGCAGGGTGAAAAGGATTTTTTTCATGCTTGCATCCGCAGGGGTTCACCAAGGGCAGGGGATTATACCGGCTCACAGGCTGTTCAGCCGGGCGAGCAGGGCGCGTATTTTTTCCGGCTCTTCGGTCTTCAGCATCTTGCTCACCAGATTCTGCACTTCGGGCAGGTTGGTTTTCAGCACCTGTTGCTTGACCGCCAAGAGATGTGCCGGATGCATGGAGAATTCCCGCAGGCCGAAGCCAAGCAGCAGGCGGGTGAGTTTCGGGTCCCCCGCCATTTCACCGCACACCGCCACCGGCGTGCCGCTGCGGTTGGCGGTGCGGATGGTGTGGGCGACGAGCTGCAGCACCGCCGGATGCAGGGGATCATAGAGGTGGGCCACGCTGTCATCGGTGCGGTCGATGGCCAGCGTGTACTGGATGAGGTCGTTGGTGCCGATGGAAAGGAAATCCAGCTTGCGGACGAAGGTCTGCGCCATGAGTGCGGCGGCGGGAATCTCGATCATGCCCCCCACCTTGACCGCCCGGTCGTAAGGGATGCCATCGGCGTCGAGACTTTTTTTCGCCACCTCGATGAGATGCAGGGTGTGCTCCAGTTCCTGCACCGTGGCCAGCATGGGGATGAGAATCTGCACCCGGCCGTAGTGGGAGGCGCGCAGAATGGCCCGTAGCTGGGTGTGGAAGAGCTGCGGCTCGGCAAGACAGAGGCGGATCGCCCTCAGCCCCAGCGCCGGGTTGGCGCTGGGCGGCCGTTCCGCGTGGCTCAACTGTTTGTCCGCGCCTAGATCCAGGGTGCGGATGGTGACCGGCGCACCCTCCATCGCCGCCACCACCTGCCGGTAGAACTCGAACTGTTCGTCCTCGCCGGGCAGGTCGCTGCGATTCATGAACAGGAATTCGCTGCGGAAGAGGCCGATGCCGGTGGCACCGTTTTCCTTCACCTGCGCCACGTCCTGCGGCAACTCGATGTTGGCATGCAGCTCCACCGGCGTGCCGTCGAGGGTGCGTGTCTTCGTCTGCGCCAGCCGCTTGAGTTTCTGGCGTTCCAGCTCCCACTGGTTCTTGCGCAGACGATATTCCGCCAGCACGTGCTGGTCGGGGTTGACGATGACCACGCCCTGGTCGCCATCGACGATGATCAGCTCGTGCTCGCGGATGAGACTGCGCGCGTGGTGCAAGGCCACCACCGAGGGGATGTTGAGACTGCGGGCGAGAATGGCGGTGTGGGAAGTGGCCCCGCCCACGTCGGTGATGAAGGCGGCGAATTTGTGCCGCTTGAAGAGGATCATGTCCGCCGGTGACAGATCGTGCGCCACCAGGATGCTATCTTCCTCGGGGGTGCGCGCCTCCGCGGGCACGCCCGGGTGCCCGAGGAGCTCCTTGAGCACCTTTTCCACCACCTGGATGACATCCTGCTTGCGCTCCCGCAGGTAGGGGTCCTCGATGCGCTCGAACTGGTCGAGGAGATTCTCCATCTGCTGGGTGAGTGCCCATTCGGCATTGCACTGCTGCGCTTCGATGAGCTGCTTGGGCACCTTGGACAGGCTGGAGTCGTTGAGGATCATGAGGTGGACTTCGAGGAAGGCTTCCACCTCGGGCGGCGCATCCGGCGGGATGTGGGCGCGCATGCCCTCGAGCTCGGCACGCACCGCCGCCACCGCGGCATCGAAACGCGCCTTTTCCTCCTCCAGCAGATGCTGGGGCAGGACATAGTGGGGGACATCGAGGGCGGCATGGGAGACGAGATGGGCAAAGCCGATGGCAATGCCACCGGAGACGGCCACCCCGTGCATGGTGAAGCTCATGGGCGCCCTCCCCTCCCCTTAAGCGGCGACGAGGGTCATTGCCCCTCGCCGAATTTGTCATGGATGAGGTCCATGAGGGCGGCCATCGCTTCCGCCTCGTCCGGCCCGTTGGTCTCGATACGGATGACGCTGCCCTTGCCGGCGGCCAGCATCATCACGCCCATGATGCTCTTGGCGTTGACCCGGTTGCCGTTGCGTTCGAGAAAGACATCGCTCTGAAAACGGCCGGCAAGCTGAGAAAGCTTTGCCGAAGCACGCGCATGCAAACCCAGCTTGTTGGTGATTTCAACGTCCTGTTGCAACACGACATGCTTCCTTGGACACCTCGATGACTCCCTCCCGGCCACCGGTGACGGCCTTCTCCACCACCACCTGCAGCGGCTGTTCCCGATAGGTAAGCACCCGCACCAGCATGGGCAGGTTCACGCCCGCCACCACTTCCACCCGTCCCGCCTGCAAGAGCTGACAGCCCACGTTGCATGGTGTGGCACCATAGATGTCGGAAAGCACCAGCACACCGCTGCCGTCGTCGAGCTCCGCCACCAGCGCCCGCGCCCGCGGCAGCAGCACGGCGGGATCATCGTGCACGCTTACGCTGAGGGCGCCCAGTCGCGGCGGCCGCGTGCCGAACACGTGGTTCGCACAGTGGATGAGACTCTCGCCCAGGTTGCCATGGGCGATGATCAGAATACCAACCATGATGCCATCCCTGCCGGGCCATCCCGGCATCATTGCAGCAACTCCGCGTTGCCTGCGGCCGGCGTACCCTGCGCCGGCCTTGTTCATCAAGAAAAATCCGTGCCAGTAGCTCCGGCCTTCAGGGCACGATCACCGGCTTGGGGGCGTCGGCAGAAAATTTCAGCCGCCGCGCAAGACGCTGTGTGACGAATATTTTACCCTCCCCGTCCACCAGCAGGGCGTGGCTTATCCCCATGCGCTGCGCCGCCTGCTGCCAGCCGGCGGGACCGGCAATGAAAAGGGGCTTGGAGGCCACATCCGAACGCACCCCCGCCTTGGGCCCACCCGGGATGAGCACCGTCACCGCCTGCACACCCTGCGCCGGCCAGCCGGTGGTGGGGTCGATGAGATGACAATAACGTCGGCCATCCAATTCGAAATAGCGCTGGTAGTCTCCGGAAGTGCCGATCGCCTCGCCGTCGTAGAGGTCCAGCTCGGCGAGCACCCCGGGCTTGCGCGGATGCTGGATAGCCACGTGCCAGGGCCGATCACCCGCACGTCCCAAGGCCAACACATTGCCGCCGATATTGATGAGGGCGTTGCGCACACCCATCGTGGAAAGCTCCCGCGCCGCCACATCAAGGGCAAGGCCCTTTGCGTAACCGCCGAAGTCGAGGGCAACGAAACGATTGCGGCTCATCGCCTGTCCTTTCGCGATGGTGATGTCCCCCATGCCGGGGCGGGCGACCACCACCTCGGCAATGGCGGCGTTGCTGGGACGCTGGGGGCGGAACTCGTCACCATGGAAGCCCCACAACGCAACCAGCCGGCCGATGGCAGGATTGAAAAGCCCACCGGAAAGCGCCCACCAGTGGCGGGCATCCTCGATGGCGGTGGCCAGTTCCGGCGAGACCGGCACCGCCTCGCCCCGGGCAAAGGCGGCATTGACAGTGGTCACCTCGCTGGGTTTCCAGGCATGGAACTTCGCGTGCAGGCGATCGAATTCCCGCAACACTCGGCCAGCGGCCTCCCGCGCCCGGCCTTCCGGCTCACCATAGATGGTGACCTCCACCAGGGTGCCGAAAACATAGGCCTGCTCCTGATGCACCGGCGGGCGTCCACAGCCAGCGAGCTGCAGCACAAGGGTGAGAATGAGAAGGCGAAGCGCCCCCTTCATTGCCGCTCCAGGGCATCCAGGAACAGGGCTGCCACATCGAAACCCGTCTGCGCCGTGATCTCCTGCATGCCGGTGGGACTGGTCACGTTGATCTCGGTCAGCCAGTCGCCGATCACATCGAGCCCCACCAGAAACAGGCCTGCCTGCTTCAGCACCGGACCCACGGTTTCGGCAATCTCCCGGTCCCGCGCTGAGAGGGGTTGAGCCACGCCGCGGCCCCCCGCCGCCAGATTGCCCCGCGTCTCCCCTGGCCTGGGGATGCGCGCGAGCGCCCAGGGCACCGGTTCGCCGTCGATCAAAAGAATGCGCTTGTCCCCTAGCGCGATCTCCGGGATATAACGCTGGGTCATCACCGTGCGCGTGCCCATCCGGGTCATGGTCTCCACGATGACGTTAAGATTGGGATCCAGGAGGCTTGTGCGGAACACGCTGGTGCCCCCCATGGCATCGAGCGGCTTGATCACCGCCTCACCCTGCGTTGCGATGAAGGCGCGGATACGGGCCATGTCGCGGCTCACCAGGGTGGGGGCCATGAAACGGGGGAAGCGGGCAATGGAGAGTTTCTCGTTATAGTCGCGGATGGCGGCCGGACGGTTGAGGATGCGCGCCCCCGCCCTTTCGGCGAGCTCCAGCAGATAGGTGCTGTACACGTATTCCATGTCGAAAGGTGGGTCCTTGCGCATGAGCACCCAGTCGAAATCCGTGAGCGCATGGGTTTGCGCCTCCTCCACGGAATACCAGGCCAGCGCGTCATCCACCAGGGTGAGCCGGCTCACACGGGCGAGCACCTCACCACCTTCAAGCCAGAGATCGCCCTGCTCCATGACGAAGAGCCCATGCCCCCGCCGCGCCGCCTCGCGCATGATGGCGAAGGTGGAATCCTTGTAGGTCTTGATGTGTTCGAGGGGGTCGAGAATGATGGCAATGCGCATGAACGCCTCCGCAGCGTAGCTTCATCTCCGGGGCGCAGCGGGCACACCCATCTGCTCAAGCTCCAGCGACGCCGCCAACAGCGCCAGCCGCGCGATCACCCCGTAGGTGTAAAAGCGGTTGGGCGGCGCATCGGGGCGGGCATCGGTTTCCGGCAGGGAGCAGGTGGTTTCGAAGGAAAGCGGCACGAAATGCATGCCGGGTGAATTGAGATTCTCATCCTTGCCCCTTGCCGTGTGCACCCGGTAGAACCCCCCCACCACGTAATGGTCGATCATGTACACCACGGGCTCGGCGACCGCCTCGTTGATGCTTTCGAAGGTGTAGACGCCCTCCTGGATGAGCACATCCCTCACCACCAGGCCTTCCTTCACCACAGCCATTTTCTTGCGCTGGTTGCGGTTGAGCTGGCGCACCTCGTCGGGGCTTTTTACGCTCATGATGCCCATGCCATAGGTGCCGGCATCGGCCTTGACGATGACGAAGGGCGGCTCCGTGATGCCATTTTCCCGGTAACGGGCGCGGATTTTGTCAAGCAGCGTCTCCACCTTGGCGACGAGACATTGGACACCCTCGGGGTTACGGAAATCGATCGCCCCACAGGTTTCGAAGTAGGGATCGATGAGCCAGGGGTCGATGCCGATCAGTTGGGCGAACTCAGCCGCCACACGGGAATAATGGGCGAAGTGCACCGACTTGCGCCGCGCATGCCAGCCGGCGGCAACGGGCGGGATGATGGGCTGGGCCACCCCTTGCAGAATTTCCGGCACGCCCGCGGAAAGATCGTTGTTGAGGAGGATGGCGCAGGGATCGAAATCCGAAAGCCCCAGCCGGTCCCCCTTGCGACGCAGGGGTTCCAGCACCACCTCCTCCCCCGTGGGCAGCTCGATCCGGGTGGGCTGGGTAATGTCCGCAATCAGCGTGCCAATGCGCACCTCGAGCCCCGCGTGGCGCAGGATATAGGCGAGCGCGGCGACGTTGGCGAGGTAATAGAGATTGCGCGTGTGGCTTTCCGGGATGATAAGGAAGCGGCGCGCATCGGGGCAGATTTTCTCCACCGCCGACATGGTCGCGTGCACACACAGGGGCAGGAAATCCGGGTTGAGATTGTTGAAGCCACCGGGGAAGAGATTGGTGTCCACCGGTGCCACCTTGAACCCCGCGTTGCGCAGATCCACGGAAGCATAGAAAGGCACCGGATGCTGCTGCCATTGGCGGCGGAACCAGTGCTCGATTTCCGGCATCGCCTCCAGGATGCGCTTTTCCAGGGACAGCAGGGGGCCGGTGAGGGCGGTGGAGAGATGGGGGACCATGGCAGCCGCCTCGTGAAGAAAGCCGCGATTCTAACTTGAAACGCCGCTGCGGCGCGAAGGGCGGCCTTGGCCTCGCGGGGAAGGAGTGGCGGGGCGCGTCCTCGCCTTCTACAATTTCGTGTTTCTTCCTTGCCTTGAGCCATCATGCGTCCCCCCGTCGTCATCATCGGTCTTGGCCAACTGGGCCGCGTTTTCGCCGGCGGTTTCCTGCGGGCGGGGCATCCGGTCTATCCCGTCAACCGGGGTGAGGACATGGGTCGGCTTGTCGGTGAACTGCCCCATCCCGCTCTGGTTCTCGTGGCGGTGGCGGAAGCCGACTTCCATACCGTCCTGGCGGCCCTGCCCTCTGTCTGGAAAGATCGCGTGGCCCTCATCCAGAATGAGCTTCTGCCCCGGGACTGGCAGGCGCACGCCATTTCCCAGCCCACCGTGGCGGCGGTGTGGTTCGAGAAGAAACCCGGCACCGATGCCAAACCCCTCCTCCCCACCCCTGTGCATGGGCCGCAGGCCCCCCTGGTGGTCGCCGCCCTGACCGCCATCGGACTGCCGGCCCGGGAGGTGAAAAGCGAAGCCGAGCGGGACCATGAGCTCGTGCGCAAGAATCTCTACATTCTCACCACCAATATCGCCGGGCTGATCACCGGCGGCACGGTGGGCGAGCTGTGGACGCAACACCGCCCCCTGGCCGAGGCGGTGGCGCAGGAGGTACTGGACATCCAGGATGCCCTCACCGGCGCCTGCCACGACCGCGCCGCCCTGCTGCGGGGTCTTGAGGAGGCCATCCACGCCGACCCGCAGCACGCCTGCCGGGGCCGCAGCGCCCCGGACCGGCTGCGCCGCGCCCTCGCCCACGCCAATGACAGGGGGCTCACGGTGCCCAAACTGCGGGAGATTGCCGCCGCCACCTTCACCTGAAACAGCCCAGGGCGAAAAAAAGGGCGCCGGCGGCGCCCGAACCCCACGGCTGGGAGGAGACACTCAGACGGTGTAGGCCCGTTCCCCGTGTTCGGCCACATCCAGACCTTCGCGTTCCTGTTCTTCGGCGACCCGCAGTCCCACCACCAGATCGACGATCTTGTAGGAGATGAAGGCGGCGACGGCGGACCAGACCACCGACACTCCCACCGCCTTGGCCTGGATCCACAATTGGTCGAGGATGCCATTGGAGCCCACGGTGGCGGTCACCCAGTCGGTGACGAGTCCCGGCCCGCCCAGGGCCTGGTTGTTGAAGACCCCGGTGAGGAGAGCACCGACGATGCCGCCGACGCCGTGCACGCCAAATACATCCAGGGCGTCATCGGCCCCCAGCATTTTCTTGAGGCCCGTCACCCCCCACAGGCAGGCCACCCCGGCGACGAGTCCGATGATGAGGCCCCCCATCATGCCCACATTGCCGGCCGCGGGCGTGATGGCCACAAGACCCGCCACGGCCCCGGAGGCCGCACCCAGCATGGAGGGTTTGCCCTTGACCATCCATTCGGCGAAGCTCCAGCTCAACACGGCGGCGGCGGTGGCGAGCAGGGTGTTGAAGAAGGCCAGTACCGCACTGTTGCCCGCCTCGAGGGCGGAACCGGCGTTGAAGCCGAACCAGCCCACCCACAGCAGCGAGGCACCGATCATGGTCATGGTCAGGTTATGGGGCGGCATGGCCTCCCGCCCGTAACCGATGCGCTTGCCAACGAGATAGGCGCCCACCAGCCCGGCCACCCCCGCGTTGATGTGCACCACCGTGCCACCGGCGAAGTCCAGCGCCCCCCACTGCCAGAGCAGGCCCGCCTTGGCGTTCATGGCATCCACGACCTCCGGTTTGATGTAGGCATCGGGCCCCATCCAGAACCACACCATGTGGGCGATGGGCACGTAGGAGAGGGTGAACCACAGCACCATGAAGAGAAGCACCGCCGGGAACTTCATGCGCTCGGCGAAGGCACCCACGATCAGGGCACAGGTGATGCCGGCGAAGGTGGCCTGGAAGGCGGCGAACAGAAGTTCCGGAATCACCACCCCCTTGCTGAACGTCGCTCCCATGGAGAAGCTGCCATCGGCGGCATTGAACATGCCCTTGAGAAACAGCCGGTCGAAGCCACCGATGAAGGCATTGCCTTCCGTGAAGGCCAGACTGTAGCCGTAGATGGCCCAGAGCACGACGATCAGGGAAAAGGTCACCATCACCTGCATGAGCACGGACAGGGTGTTTTTTGCCCGCACCAGCCCGCCGTAGAACATGGCCAGGCCCGGCACCACCATCATGAGCACGAGGAGGGTGGAGACGAGCATCCAGCTCACATCCCCCTTGTTGGGCGTGGGGGCCGCGGCTGTTGCGGGGGCTGCGGGAGCTGCCGCCTGCGCCGCCGGTGCCGCCGGTTGCGCCGCGGGTGCCGCCTCCACCGGGGCTGCCGCAGGCGGTGCCTCTTCGGCAAGCGCGCCAGCGGTGAAGAGGACGAGCACGCTCAAGAGGAGCGAGGTCAGAATTTTTTTCATCGTCGCCTCCTTACAGTGCGTCCACACCGGTCTCGCCGGTGCGGATGCGAATGGCCTGTTCGAGATGGAACACGAAAATCTTGCCGTCACCGATCTTGCCGGTCTGCGCCGCCTTCTGGATGGCCTCCAGCACCGGCTCCAGCATCTCGTCGCGGATGGCCACCTCGATCTTGATCTTGGGCAGGAAATCCACCACGTACTCGGCACCCCGGTAGAGCTCGGTGTGTCCCTTCTGCCGTCCGAAGCCCTTAACCTCGGTCACGGTCACCCCCTGCACGCCGATGGCGGACAGGGCTTCCCGCACCTCGTCAAGCTTGAACGGCTTGATGATCGCCGTCACGAATTTCATGTCACACTCCTTTCCATCCCTCAGAAGGACTTGGTGAAGGACACCACCAGCCGGCCGGTGGCAACCTTTTTGAAGTTGTCCCCATTGGCAGAGGTGGACCAGTCGTAGATCCACTCCTTGGCATTGGTGTCCGTGTAGGCAAGCGAAACCACCCCAAAGCCCAGATCCTTCGCCACCCCCACTTTCCAGTCGGTGTAGCTGGCGTCACTCACGTTCTTCACCTTCTGGTGCCCGATATGGCCCTGGAGACTTAAGCCACCACCCAGGTCATAGTTGGCGTTGAGCTCGAGATAGTTTGAGCCGCGGCTGCTGCGACCGTTGGCATAGTCGTACCAGCCGATGAAGTTCTCGGACACCACATGGCTGTATTTCACCGACAGCCACTTCCAACTGCCTCCCACATAGACCTCGGTGGTATCCGGCGATTTGACGCTGGTCTTGTTGCCCGGGTAGTAGTAGGTGATGACGCCCAGGTCATAGCCGAAGTCGCCGCTTCCACCCCGGAAGCCGCCGTAGAGGTCCAGCTCCATGGAGTTGTTCTCCTTGAAGGGATCGCCCGTGGTCACGGTACCCGTGCTGTCCTTGAAGGACCGCACCGACACCCAGGACACGTTGGAGCCGAAAGTGCCCACATAAAAGCCGCTGGCGTGGGCATATTCCAGACTGCCCTGGATCGCGGGCCCATTCTGGGTCTGGGAGACCCCGCGGAAGATGTAGTCACTGGTCAGCGTCAGGCTGCCGGTGAAGCTGTGGGGACTGTCTGCGGCAAGGACGGGGCATGAGACCGACGCGAGGCCCAACAACATGGAAAAAAAACGTCGCTGCATGGAAATCTCCTTGTTGAGTGAGGGTGCAGCCCTTCTCTAGCAGGCGCCGTGCCAGCACGGAATCGGCCGTAAAAACAGGGAGATAAGTGCGACCGCCGCGGTCCCGGCGCAAACCCCGCCCCAGACCGGTGCACGTGCCAAACGCTTTGCACCGCAATCGAGCGCAGGGCGTCTCAGCCGCCCCTGCCCCCCCTCAACGCTTGCGGCAGGTGAGCGGCGCCCCACGGCAGCGCAAGGAACCGCCCGCGCCTTTTGCGGGGGATCAGCGTGTCCGGCGCAGGGGATTTCACGCTAGACTTCCATTTTCTGGAGAAGACCCATGCAGAACCCCAAGTTTCTCGACGAGCTGGCCAGCCGCATCCGCGAGGTGTTCGGGCAGTCGCCGGCGGCGGATGTGGAGAAGAATCTGCGGGCGGTGTTGACGAGTTTTTTCAGCCGCCTCGATCTTGTCACCCGTGAAGAGTTCGAGGTGCAGCAGGCCGTGCTTGCCCGCACCCGGGAAAAGCTCGAAGAGCTGGAAAAAAAAGTCGCCGAGCTCGAAGGCGGCAAGCCAGCCGGCGGGACATGAGCCACCTTCAGCGAAACATCTTCGCCGCATGAGTCTCGCCGTTGTGCACAGCCGGGCGCTATCGGGTGTGGAGGCGCCGCTGGTGACGGTGGAGGCGCATCTGGCCAATGGGCTGCCGGGCTTCACCATCGTCGGCCTGCCCGAGGCGGAAGTGAAGGAGGCCCGGGATCGGGTGCGTGCCGCCCTGCAGACGGCGCGCTTCGAATTTCCCGCGCGGCGCATCACCGTCAATCTCGCCCCTGCCGATCTGCCCAAAGAAGGGGGCGCCTTCGATCTGCCCATTGCGCTGGCAATCCTCGCCGCCTCCCAGCAGATTCCCCGGGATGAGCTGGACCGCTATGAATTCGCCGGTGAACTGGCGCTCACCGGTGCGCTGCGTCCGGTGCGCGGGGCGCTCGCCATGGCCTGGCGCGCCGGACAGGCAGGCCGTGCCTTCATCCTGCCGGCAGCCAATGCCGCCGAGGCCGCCCTCGCCGGCAAGGTGGCCATCCATCCCGCCCACACGCTGCTCGAGGTGTGCGGGCATTTCGCCGGCGGCGCCCGCCTGCCGGTTTACGCCGGCAGGCCACCAGAGTCTCCCCGGCCGGAGGCGGATTTCGCCGAGGTGAAGGGCCAGGCGCAGGCGAAACGGGCGCTGGAGGTGGCCGCCGCCGGTGGCCACAGCGTGCTCATGAGCGGGCCGCCGGGAACGGGGAAATCCATGCTGGCCGCCCGCCTGCCCGGCATCCTGCCCCCCATGAGCGAGGAGGAGGCATTGGAAGCGGCGGCCATCCAGTCCCTCGGCAGCCAGGGCTTCCGTTTGGATCAATGGCGGGTGCGTCCCTTCCGCGCCCCCCATCACACCGCTTCCGCCGTGGCCCTGGTGGGAGGCGGCAGCAATCCCCGGCCCGGGGAAATCTCCCTCGCCCACAACGGTGTGTTGTTCCTGGATGAGCTGCCGGAATTCGACCGGCGCGTGCTGGAGGTGTTGCGCGAGCCGCTGGAATCGGGGCGCATCCACATTTCCCGCGCGGCGCAGCAGGCGGAATTCCCGGCACGGTTCCAACTGGTGGCGGCAATGAATCCCTGCCCCTGCGGCTATCTGGGGCATCCCAGCGGCCGCTGCCACTGCACGCCGGATCAAGTGAAGCGCTACCGCAGCCGCCTGTCGGGGCCGCTGCTGGACCGCATCGACATCCAAATCGAGGTGCCCGCACTCACCGAGGCGGAGCTTTTTGCCGCACCCGTGGGGGAGCCGTCGGCAGCCATCCGCGCCCGGGTGGAAGCCGCCCGTGCCCGGCAGATGCAACGCCAGGGCAAGCCCAACGCCCAGCTCGCGCCGGGGGAGGTGGAGACCCACTGCCCGGTGGACGCCGCCGGCACCGCCTTGCTCAAACAAGCCATCTCCCGCCTCAACCTTTCCGGTCGCAGTTACCACCGTATCCTGCGCGTGGCGCGCACCATTGCCGATCTGGAAGGCGAAAGCGGCATCACCCATCGCCACCTGGCGGAGGCGATCCAGTACCGGCGGCTGCTCTAACCGGCACCAACACGAAGCGTTGAGCCGCCCTTCGCCCCCTCTCCCCCTTGGGGAAAAAAAGGGCAGGCAGGCGCCCTGCCTTAGCCGGATTCCATGTCCAGGGCGGTGTGGAAGCTGGGCTTGTCCTGAATCAGGGTGGCGAGGCCGAAGGCCGCGGTGGGCTGCATGTGGATGCACACCATGCGCACGTTGATCGCGCGGCAGGCGCGGCCGAGGGCATCGAGCCAGGCGAAATGAACACGGTCGATCACCGGCACTTCGGCGAGGTCGTAATAAAGGCAATTAGCCTTGTTGGCCTGCAATTCACTGAGGATCGCCTCCATGACCGGCGCGGTGTCCGAGAGATCCAGGGCGCGCGTGGGCTCGGCCAGCATGGCGCCGCCGCCCACCCGGGTGAGATGGATGCCCCCGACGTTCATGCCGCGCGACTCACCTGCACGCCGAGCTGCCGAAAGGCCTCTTTCAGGCCATCGGAGAGGGTGGCCCGGGTGGTGACGTTGCCCAGATCGATGTTCAGGCTGGTCATGGCGCGGGCGATCTCCGGGCGGATGCCGGTGAGGATGGCCGTGGCACCCATGAGCTGGATGGCGCGCACCATCTGGATCATGTGATGGGAGACCTGGGAATCGACGGTGTGCACGCCGGTCACATCCATCACCACCGCCTGCGCCCGTTCCTGGGCGATGCGGTTTAACAGCGCTTCCATGATGATGAGGGTGCGTGAGGAATCCAGCGTGCCGATGATGGGCAGGGTGAGCACGCCGTCCCAGATTTCCGTGATCGGAGTGGACGTGGCGCGCAGTTCCCGCTGCTGGGCATCGATGGTGCGCTCCTTTTCCTCCAGGTAGGTCTGGAACACCGCTAGCAGCAGTTCATTGAACACACTGGAGAGCAGAAGCAGGATCGCGCGCATGTCCTCCGGCTGCACGTCCTCGTCCTGCCCCAAAGCCTCGATGAAGCAGCGCTGCAGAAACTGCATGTAGCGCACGAAGTCCTCCATGCGTCCACCCCGGGCCACGATCTGCTGGGAGATGTTGCCAAAGAAGGTCTTCAGGGCGCGGAAGGCCGGCTGGTGGGAATCGAGGGGATCCTCGGCATCCAAGAGCACCACCATGAGCTCCAGGAATTCCACGCTGAGGTCGGTGATCTCATCGGTGGACAACACGTTGTTGTCGCCGAACACCGCGTGGCCGTGGGCTTCGATGCGGCTGGAAATGTTGCCCACCTGCAGCTTGAGCTGCTCGATGAGGGTCAGGCTGGCTTTCTTGGCGTCTTCGGCCATTGGGCTTCCGCGGATTCAAGTTTGAAGTGCAATTTTGATTAACGGGTAGGTGGGTCAGAATGTGCGAGCATTTTGCCCCATC
>JAIMAL010000018.1 GCA_023511995.1 Burkholderiales bacterium | reverse complement strand
AATAGCAACGCAGATGCGATTCGACTCACCAAAGCGCCAATCGAAGGCACAGGCCGGCCTAATGACAAATCTGGGTTAAACGGCCGTCCCTTGCCACGCGCCGCCACCACGGTGCGGCCAACGGTTTCGGGGCGGGCGCGGGGCATATCAGGCCTTCCGGATGAGCCGCGTGGCCTCGAGCAGGCTGGGCACCACGGCATCCACGTCCAGTTCCTCCACCGGCCGACCCCGATTGTAGCCATAGGGCACGCAGAACACATGGCAGCCGGCGGCGCGCGCCGCCTGGGCGTCATTGACCGAATCGCCGATGAGGAGGAGCGCGTCGGGATGGATGCGGAAATGTTCGGCGGCGTGCAGAAGCGGCAGGGGATCGGGCTTCTTGCGGGGCAGGGTGTCGCCACAAAGGATGAGATCGAAATAGCCGTGGAGATGCGTGGCCAGCAAAAGGGGGATGGTGAACTGCTCCGCCTTGTTGGTGATGCAGGCGAGGGGAAAACCCGCCGCCTGCAGGGCCTGCAGCCCCTCCACCACGCCGGGGAAGGGGCGCGACTGGTCGGCCACGTGTTCGCCGTAGTGGCGCTGGAAACTGGCCAGCGCCCGGGCAAAAAGCTCCGGGTCGGGCTCCGCCTCCATCTCGCCGGTGAGCACCCGCTTGACCAGCCGGGACACGCCATTGCCGATATAGGTGGACAGCACCTCGAGGGGCACCGGCGGCCGCTTGAGGTCGGCGAGCATGCGGTTGGCCGCCGCGGCGAGGTCCGGCGCGGTGTCAAGCAGGGTGCCGTCGAGGTCGATGACGACGGCCTTGACGGCGAGGGGAAAGCGCCCGCCCGTCTGCCCCGCGGGCACGGGAGGCGAGGACTGTGGAGCATCCATGGTTGACTCGTTCGCTCCGGCCGACCGCCGCACTCGGGGGCCGGATCAGACTTTGGCCAGTTCGGCGCGGAAGGCGGCGATGATGGAATCGTACCGGTGCGGGTCGGATTCCTTGGCCGCGCCGAAGACGGCGGAACCGGCGACGAAGGTATCGGCGCCGGCGCGGGCGATTTCGGCAATGTTATCCACCTTGACGCCGCCATCGATCTCCAGCCAGATCTCGCGGCCGGTTTTTTCCCGGTAGGCGTCGATCTTCTGCCGGGCAATCCGCAGCTTGTTGAGGGCCTCCGGGATGAATTTCTGCCCGCCGAAGCCCGGGTTCACGCTCATGAGCAACACCATGTCCAGCTTATCCATGACATGGTCCATGTAATGGAGCGGAGTGGCAGGATTGAACACCAGACCCGCTTTGCAGCCCTGGTCCTTGATAAGGGCAAGGGAGCGGTCGATGTGCTCGGAAGCCTCAGGATGGAAGGTGATGATGTCAGCCCCCGCCTTGGCGAAATCGGGAATGATGCGGTCCACGGGCTTCACCATCAGATGCACATCGATGATGGCGGAGGTGAGCGGACGGATGGCCTCGCACACCAACGGCCCGATGGTCAGGTTGGGCACGTAATGGTTATCCATCACGTCGAAATGGATGATGTCGGCGCCAGAGGCGATGACATCGGTGATCTCCTGCCCCAGTTTGGCGAAGTTGGCGGACAGGATGCTGGGCGCGATGCGATACTGGGCCATGGCGAATCCTCAACCGGAAACAAAGCCCGCCATTTTACCCGAACCCGCGCGGCCTTGCCTACGCGGGGGAATTCGTGTGCAATAGCGGGCCCGACCCGATTTTTGCCGAGCACGTCATGGCCGAGCGCACCAGGTACGAAATCACCGTCAGCTCCCGCGTGGACTATCTGCCGGAGCAGTCCGACGAGGCGGCGGGCCGCTACGTGTTCGCCTACACCATCACCATCACCAACACGGGCACCATCGCCGCCCAGCTCATCAGCCGGCACTGGATCATCACGGATGCGGAAGGTCAGGTGCAGGAGGTGCGGGGTCTGGGCGTGGTAGGCGAGCAGCCGTTGCTCAAGCCCGGCGAAAGCTATGAATACACCAGCGGCTCGGCCATCCCCACCCCCGTGGGGACGATGAAGGGCAGCTACCAGATGGTGGCGGAGGATGGTACCCGCTTCGAGGCGCCGATTCCCGAATTCGTCCTCTCCGTCCCCCGCGTCCTGCACTAGCCGCCCATCACGGGAGGGGTTGCCTTTCAGTCGTCCTTGTTTTTGCGCGGCAGCGTGAACCAGACGATGAAAATCAGCAGGGCCAGCGCAACCCCCGCTTCGATGATGAGCCAGGTCATGGGTTTCCTCCTCGGTGGGCGGGCGCGGTGCGCCCCGGGTTTCATCCCCCTCCAGTTTACGCGATGGGGCGGGCTTCGCCCCCAGGCCGCTTGGTTTTTCCTGCTTTTGGCCCTCGCCGGCTGCGCCCTACCGCCGAAACCGCCGGTGCCCGCGCCCCCGCTCACCGCCCCCGTGCTCACCGCCATAGACTGGAGCGAGGTGGAAGGGTGGGCGGAAAATGACGCCGCCTCCGCCTGGCCCGCTTTCCTCACCGGCTGCCGGGTGCTTGCGCAAAAGCCGGAATGGGGCGCAGTCTGTGAGGCAGCAGGACGGACCACGCCGCAGGATGACGAAGCGGCGCGAGCCTTCTTCGAGCGCTGGTTCACCCCCCACCGCCTGGCCGCCGCCGATGGCAGCGACACCGGCCTCATCACCGGCTATTACGAACCCCTGCTGCGGGGCAGCCGCACCCCCTCCGAGCGTTTCCGCTATCCCGTCTATGGCGTGCCGGAGGATCTGCTGGTGATCGATCTCGCCAGCGTCTATCCCGAGCTCAAATCCTACCGCCTGCGGGGCAGACTCGTGGGCAACCGGGTGCTGCCTTACTACAGCCGCGCCGAGATCGACGCCGGCGCGCCGCTTCCCGCCCGGGTGCTGGCCTGGGTGGACGATGCCCTGTCCCTTTTCTTCCTCCACATCCAGGGCTCGGGCCGCATCCTCCTCGACAATGGCGAAACCCTGCGCGTGGGCTATGGGGAACAGAACGGACACCCCTATGTTTCCATCGGCCGCAGGCTCGTGGAAATGGGCGAGCTCACGGTGCAGGAGGCCACGATGCAGGGCATCCGGCAGTGGGCGGCGCAGCATCCGGACAAACTGCCGCAGCTTCTTGCCGCCAATGGCAGCTATGTCTTCTTCCGCGAGCTGCCGCCCGTGGCGGCTGGGCCGGATGGCCCCCCCGGCGCCCTGGGTGTGCCCTTGACGCCGGGCAGAAGCCTCGCCGTGGACCCCCGCGCCGTGCCCCTGGGCGCGCCGGTTTTCCTGGCCACCACCTGGCCCACGAGCAAGCAAAGCCTACGCCGCCTCATGCTCGCCCAGGACACCGGCGGGGCCATCAAAGGCGCCGTGCGCGCCGACTTTTTCTGGGGGTTCGGCGAAGAAGCCGGGGAACTGGCAGGCGCCATGCGCGCCCCCGGCCGGATGTGGGTCCTGCTACCGAAAGGGCAGTGAGGGAAACAGCAATCAGGCTCAAGGCACAGGAGCAGCGGCTAGCCAAGAAAACAAAGCGAAACCCGCCGGCTGCAAAAGCCAAAAAAGCTGCCATGGCGCACGCTAGAGCGGGAAAAGAGAGGAAAAACCACAGAAGACACGGAGGGCTCGGGCAGTTTCTGATTCCTGATCCCTGCTTCCTGCCCCTTGCTTCACGTCCGCCGCTTGGCTGCGGTCGTGTAGGCGGCGTTTCTTTCCCGCTTGCCTACGGCAACGACGATGACCAGCCGCTCGCCATCCCGGACCTCATAGACGAGTCGGTAGCCCGCTGCCCACAGCTTGATTTTGTAGCGATGGGGATGTCCGGCAAGTTGTGCCGAGGCGAGGCGGGGTTGTTCAAGGCGTTCCCGGAGTTTGTTCCTGAACTGCTCGCGGATCGGCCGGTCCAGGCGGTTCCACTCCTCCCAGGCTGCCGGGTGGAAAGCGAGCTCATAACTCATCGATCCCGACCCGGCGCAGCGGCTGACCGTCCTTCAGCCGGGCATCCGCAAGGGCGTTGAGCTCCAGGTCCTCCAACTTCTCCATGAGCGCTTCGAAGACTTCGGCCGGCACGCAGTAGAACGCAGGCTCGTTCCGGTTGAGAATCGCCACCGGCGCCCCCTCCCCCGCAGCCACGGTCCCCATGGGATCGCGCTTGAGCTCGGTGATGCTCGCTGCCACCGAGCTTAAAAGAATATGCGCCATGAGTGCCTCCTGTCAGTCTCGCATGTCTATGAGAGACGATTCTACCAAATGGGTCCGTCGGCCCACTTTAAACCCAGATTTGTCATTAGGCCGGCCTGTGCCTTCGATTGGCGCTTTGGTGAGTCGAATCGCATCTGCGTTGCTATTTCATCCCCGCCTGCGCGCGCCCTGGCGGCCGTCTTTCGGCATCTTCGCACCCGTGCTCCTCACCCATAGGCCTCGCTATGGGCTCGTCGCCCGTGCGCGAATCTGTTCGAAACCCGGCTCGCCATCATCGCGCGCCCTAATGACAAATCTGGGTTAAAAGGAGCGCCGCGCAAGGGCAGCAGACATGTCGCGTGCAAAAACCAAACCCCAAAACCTACCATGCGCCCGAAGGGACAGGCAGAGAGGGGAAGCCACGGAGGAGTCGGTACAGTTTCCGACCCCTCACCCCTGACCCCTGATGCCTGCCGCCTCAGTTGTCCCCTGTCACCTGTCCCCGCCAGCCGAGGGCGACCGCCAGGCCGGCGAGCACCATTCCGGCCAGGATCATGAGGGGACCGATGCCGGTGCCGAGAATCTGGCCCGCCCAGCTCTGATTGAAGACGATGGCGAGATAGAGCATCCCGGAATGGAGCAGGGTACCCAGGATGAACAGCCAGCCGATGACCTGTTTCATCCAGGCGGGCCTGCAGGAGACGAAGAGCATCACCACGCCCACGGCGATGTTGAGCAGGGCTTCCAGGTTGCCATGGACGTGGGGACCGGAACGCACCGCGTCGATGGGGGCACGTGCGTTGATCTCGCGGTTGATGGCCAGTACGGCGTCGGTGACCAGGCGCCCCAGCTTGTCGGCGGTGATGGGGGCAAGCGTCTCCGGATCGTCGTAGTTGGCGCCGGCCACTTCCGCCAGCCGCCCGGTGGCCGCCACCCGCCCTTCCTGCGCCTGGTTGGCGGTGGGATGGAGCTTGAGCAGCATGTAGGGGCCCAGCGCGGCAGACAGGGCGAGGAAGAAAAAGCCGAAGGCGATGTTGATTCTGCTCATGACGGTCTCCTCTCGTGGTAAAGACATTCAGGGCTCGAACGTGACGTGGTACACCACCCGCGCCTTGACTGCGCGCCCCTGGCGCATAGCGGGCCGGAAGCGGGCATCCCGCAGCCAGTTGATGACCGCTTCCTCGAAGCCGTGCCCGGCGGGCTTGGCCTCGACGATGCTCACCTCGTCGGCACGACCGTGCTCGTTGAGGAGCATGAGCACGATCACCTCGCCGCGCAGGTCATTGCGGGCGGCTTCCTCAGGATAAACGGGCTTGCCGCCGCTGACCAGTACCGGGTGTTCGTCCACCATCCGCGCCGGGTAGTAGGTGGGATCCGGGGGCAGAGGAAGGTCCAGGGTGGTCGCACCCGCCGCCTCTTCCGGCATGCCGGGACGGGCCGCGTCTTCGGAGGGGGTGGGGGTGGGTGTCGGCGCGGTGGAAGCAGGCGCTTGGGCTTCGGGCACCGCCTTTGCCGGTGCCGCAACGGGAGCATCGGGAGCGGCGGGCGCAACATCGGCGGACGCCTTTGCCGGTGGTGAGACTTCAGCAAGGCGCACGGTGAGCGGACGGGGGGCGGCGCCGGCTCGCTCCACCGTCCCCACGCGCACCCCCAGAAACAACGCCGCGTGCAGCAGGGTGGACAGCAAAAGCGCAACGGTAAGCCGCAGGGGGGCACGCGCCGCGGGCGGGCCAACGCTCAGGCTGCCGGGCTTCATCTCACCACCGGGCGGGGCGTCCGCCTCCTGCCGCGGGAAAAGCGCAGGGCCCGGCGCCCTTCATCTTTTCCGCGCCACCATGTCGATGAGGGCGGACATGCCATAGTGCTTGGTCCCCTCGGTGAGGAAGTCCTCGTGTTCCCGAAGGTGCAGGATGTCCATGTCGGCGAAGGCTTCCCTAAGCAGGGCCGCGGTGTAGAGGTTTTCGACGGCAGAAGGCCCGCCGGTCCGGTACTCGAGCTGTTTTGGCGTATAGCCCTGGAGGATGAGATGGCCGCCAGGCTTCAGCGCTTCCTTGATGCGGGCAAAGAGGATGTCCCTTTCCGGCGGCGCTGCGAACTGGATGAAGATGGCGGCCACGATGTCGAAGGCTTGCCGCGGCCAATCCCAGGCGAGGACGTCGGCGACATGGAACTCCACCTCCACGCCCCGCTCCGCGGCAAGCCGCCTCGCCTTTTCCACCGCCGGTGCCGAGAAATCCACCGACACCACGGAAAGCCCCTGCTGCGCCAGCCACACCCCGTTGCGACCCTCGCCGTCGGCCACGGCGAGCGCCCGCTGGCCTGGTTTGAGCAGGGCTTTCTGCGAAGCAAGAAAGACATTGGGCTCGGTGCCGAAGATGTAATGGGGCTCGGCGTAATGGCCATCCCACATTTCCCGGCTCATTTGCGCGCACCCTCCTTCGCCGTTTTTGCCTCGTTGAGCAGTTCCTCGATTTTCTCGCGGGGAATGGCACCCGGCACAAGCCGCCCGCTCTCAAAAACCAGCGCCGGCGTGCCCTGGATGTTGAGCCTGTTGGCAAGCTCAATGGTGCGGGCCACCGGATTGTCGCAATCGCCCCGGTTGTCGGGGAGCGTCCCCGTCTGCATGGCCGCAAGCCAGGCCTGGGCACGATCCGGGGCGCACCAGATTTTGCGCGCCTTCTGCCCTGCCTCCGGATGTAACTGTTCCAGGGGCAGCAGGAACACATAGACGGTGAGGTCATCCATGCGGGCAAGCTCCGCCTCTAGGCGCCGACAGTAGGGGCAGTCGGGGTCCTCGAAGACGGCAAGCTTGCGACTGCCCTTGCCGCGCACGATGCGGATGGCATCATCGAGGGGGAGGCTCGCGAAATCCACGCGCAGCAGGGCTTCGCGTCTTTCGGCGGTGAGATTGCGGTTGTTCCGCGTGTCGATGATATTGCCCAGGATCACGTGATCCACCTTCTCATCCACGTAGAACACCTGCTGGCCCGCGGTGACTTCGTAGAGGCCCTTGACCGGCGCCTTGCGCACCGAGGAGACGGGAATGTCGGGAAAGCGCGTGGCGAGTTCCTTGCGCACGGAATTTTCGTCGGCACAGGCCACGGTGGAGACGGCAAGGAAGAGCACGCACAAACGGGACAGCACTCGGGAGATCATGATTTCCTTTCTTTGGTAGTAGAACGCAAAGCGTTGCCCCATGCCCCTCCCCTTTCCGGAAGAGGCGGGAGAGAACAGATCGTGGCGAACCGCCGTTTCATCTCCGGGTTCACTCAACTCGTACCCAGCGCATGGCGCACCAGTGCCTGTTTGAGGAAACCCGCCCGCTGGGTAAGCGAAAGCCCCAGGTTGCGCAGCACGCCCACCACGGGATGGGGATGGGCGAAGAGTTCCTTGAGGGCATCGGTGACGAACTGCATGGCCAGCACGTCCTCCTTGCGCGCGCGCTCGTAGCGGCGCAGCAGGGCAAACTCGCCGCAGTCCCGCACCCCGCGGCGGGAAAGCTCCCGCGCCAGCACCTCGGCATCGCCGAAACCCAGATTCACGCCCTGCCCGGCCAGGGGATGCACCTGATGCGCGGCATCGCCGACGAGGGCTAGGCGCGGCGCAACGACCGTATCCACCTGGATGAGATGCAGGGGAAAAGCCGCCGCCGGCGTGATGCAGGTAAGCGTGCCTACAGCATCGCTCACTTCAGCGACCCGCGCCGCCAGTTCCCCGGGCGGAAGGGCAAGCAGTTTTGCTGCATGTGCCGTGTCGGTGGACCACACCATGGACAGATGGTTTCCGGGTAGCGGCAGCCAGGCGAGGATGCCATCGCGGCGGAACCACTGGCGGGCAATGCCGCCATGGGGTTTTTCGCAGGCGAAATTGGCCACCACCCCCATCTGCCGATAATCCTTGTTACGGAAGCGCAGGCCCGCCTGCTGCCGCACCCAGGAGCGGGCGCCATCCGCGCCGACGATCAGCTTCGCGGCAAGGACCCTGCCATCGTCAAGGAAAAGCCGCGCCCAATCCGCCTCCAGCGCGAGACGGGAAGACCTCGCCGGACAATGGCAGACCACCTGCGGGCATTCCGGCAAGGCCTGCCAGAGGGCCCGGCTAAGCGCCCGGCTTTCCACGATCACGGCAAGCGCCGCCACCCCTGCCTCGTAGGCGGAAAAATGGAGGAAGCTTCTGCCATCATCGCCGCGGATGTGCATGGCGCTCACCGCCTGCAGCCGCTCGGCCGGCAGGCGCGCCCACACACCCAGCGCCTCGAGGAAACGCACGCTGCCGGGACTGATCGCGTAGATGCGGCTGTCCCAGCCGGCTTCCCCCGGCGGGGCGCCACAGGGGGCCTGCCCTTCCACCAGCACGGTGTCCAGCCCCGCCCGGCCCAGGGCCAGGGCGCAGCTTGCGCCCACCAGGCCGCCGCCGACGACGATGACGTCGTGTCGCGTCTCCACGTCAACCCCGGGCGCCGAAGATCATGCGCCGCACAACGAAATCCTTGGCCGGCGGCAGGACATCCAGAACCGACAGCGCCGCCGCCCGCATCTGGCTCAAGACAGGCAGCGCATTGGAAAAGCCGCGGACGAGGAAGTCGGTGAAGAGGATTCCCCCCGCCGTATCCGGACGGCGGCCCCTCGCGTAGGCCCGAAGCATGGCCGGCCCGCCCAGCTCCCCCCGCGGGGTGGCGAGGATGTGGGAGGCGAGCTCCCAGGCATCCCGCAAACCCATGTTGAAGCCCTGGCCAGCCACGGGGTGCAGGGTTTGCGCCGCGTTGCCGATGAGGACGGTGCGAGCCGCGGTGCGGGGAAAAGCAAGCCGCAACGTCAGCGGGAAACTGGCGCGCGGCCCCGCCCACAGGAAGCGTCCGCGCCGGTCGCCGAAATGGGTGTGCAGCCGCGCAAGGAAGGTCGCCTCGTCCCATTCCCGGATCAATGCGGCCTTCTTTGGCGAAGCGGTCCACACCAGGGCGTAGTGATCGCGGTAGGGCAACAGGGCCAGCGGGCCTTCCGGGGTGAAGCGCTCGAAGGCCAGGCCCTCGTGGGGCCGCTCGGTGCCCACCTGGCAGACCACCGCGCACTGGCCGTAATCGTGCTGGAAAAGCCGCACCGGCAGCGCCTTCAGGGAACGTCCGCCATCGGCCACCACGAGAAGGCGACAGGCCGTCGTCCGCGTCTCGTCCCCCCGCGACCAAGTGACGCGGGGGGCCGTGGCATCGGGTACCAAGTCGTGCGCCTCGGCGCCAGTGTGGTAGTCGAGGGGGGCTTGCTTCAGCGCCTCGTGCAGGGCGCGACTCAAGCGGGCGTAATCCAGCACGTAGCCCAGCGCCGGCAGGCCCGCCTCCTCGGCGGTGAGGAGGGTGCGGCCAAACGCCCCCCGCTGGGAGACGTGAATGCGGGTGATGGGCGTGGTTTCCCCCAACTGCGCCCACACCCCCAGCCCCTCCAGGATCAGCCGGCTGCCGTGGGAAAGCGCCAGGGTGCGTCCATCGGCCAGGTCCTCGAACCTGGATCGGGCCTCCAGCACCATCACCGACGGCGCCACCCCCCCACCCTGGGCCAGCGCCAAGGCGAGGGTGGCCCCCACCGGCCCGCCACCGACGATGACCACATCCGGGCGCTCAGGCGTCTGTCCCATGGCCCTGCCCCTGCATCCAGGCTTCGATTTCCGCCACCGTCTTCGGCGCCGCCTGGGTGAGCACCTCGCACCCTTGCGCCGTGACGCACACGTCGTCTTCGATGCGGATGCCAATGCCGGCCAGCGCCTCGGGTACGCCCTCCCCCGGCCGGATATAAAGCCCCGGCTCCACGGTGAGCACCATGCCCGGGACGAGCTCGCGCCACTCGCCCCCGCGTTTGTATTCGCCCGCATCGTGCACGTCCATGCCGAGCCAATGACCGGTCTTGTGCATGTAGAACCGCTTGTAGGCGCCGGATTCCAGCACCCCGTCGACGCTGCCGCTGATGAGCCCCAGATCGATCATGCCTTGGGCGAGCACCCGCAGCGCGGCTTCGTGGGGTTCGTTCCAGCGGGCCCCGGGGCGTACCCGTTCCATGGCCGCCTGCTGGGCGGCAAGCACGATCTCGTAGCAGTCCCTCTGGGCTGCGCGGAAGCGGCCCGTGACGGGAAAGGTGCGGGTGATGTCGGCGGCATAGCCATCGAGCTCGCAGCCGGCGTCGATCAGGAGCAGATCCCCCTCCCGCAGACAGGCATTGTTGGCCACATAGTGCAGCACGCAGGCATTCGCCCCACCGGCGACGATGGGGGTGTAGGCCGGTGCCTGCGCCCCCCGCCGGCGGAATTCGTAGAGGAGCTCCGCCTCGATCTCGTATTCCCAGCGACCGGGCGCAGTGGCGCGCATGGCGCGCCGGTGGGCCGCCACGGAAATCTCCGCCGCGCGGCGCATGAGGGCAAGCTCGTGTTCGTCCTTGATGAGGCGCATTTCGTCCAAAAGCGCCCGCACGTCGCGGATGTCCGCCGGCGCGCTCACCCCATTGCGCACCTCGGCGCGCACGCTGTTGAGCCAGCCTACGACCCGGCTGTCCCAGCTTGCATCCGCGCCCAGATCGAAATAGAGATGGGGCCGGTCGGCGAGGAGCTTGGGCATCATCTCGTCGAGCCGGGTGATGGAATAGGCCTCATCCATGCCGAAGACCTCCCGCGCCGCCTCGGGACCGTAACGGAAGCCCTCCCAGATCTCCCGCTCCTCGTTTTTGTCGCGGCAGAAAAGGAGGCTTTTCACGCCGTCATCCACCACCAGCACCAGCACGGCCTCCGGCTCCGGAAAACCAGTGAGGTAATAGAAATAGCTGTCGAAGCGGTAAGGGTAGGTGCTGTCCCGGTTGCGCGGCCGTTCCGGGGCGGTGGGGATCACCGCCACGCCCGCCTCCATGCGCGCGGCCAGACGCAGGCGCCGTTCACGATGGGGATTCATGGGCACTCCTCGTCAATCCTGTCTGCGCCGTCACAGGCCCGCCGGCGGCAGTACGTAAGCACGCGGTCAAGGGCGGCCAAGCGCTCGGGCGTGCCCACGTCCACCCAGCGCGCCCGCAGGTGTTCCCCCCGCACTCCACCCTGGCCGATAAGATTCCGCAACAGGGGCGCCAGGGCCGCATGGCTGCCCGGCTCGATATGGGCGAAGCTTTCCGGACGAAAGACGCCGATGCCGGCATAGGTGAGGCGCGGCCCGTCGGCAAGGCGCACCACCCCATCGACGAGGACGAAGTCCCCTTCCCGGTGATGGGGCGGATTGTCCACCAGCACGAGATGGGCGCAATAAGCCGGATCACGCGCCATCTCCTTGCCAATCGCCAGGGCACGACGGAAATCGTAATAGGTGTGGATGTCGCCATTGACCACGAGGAAGGGCCCCTCCCCCAAAAGCGGCAGGGCCTTGGCGATGCCGCCGGCGGTTTCCAGCGGCTCGCCTTCCGCCGAATAGCGGAGACTCACCCCCCAGCAGCGGCCATCCCCCAGCGCCTCTTCGATGAGGTGTCCGAGATGGGCGTGGTTGATCACCACCTCGCGAAACCCCGCCCGCGCCAGGTTTTCGATGTGCCAGACGATGAGGGGCTTGCCTCCCACCGCCAGCAGTGGCTTGGGCAGCGTGTCGGTGAGGGGCCGCATGCGGGTGCCGCGCCCGGCGGCGAGGATCATGGCTTTCATCTTCAGAAGGTGTAGCCCACCTGCGCCTCGTTGCCGTGCAGCTCGTCCAGCAGCCTAAGCAGGGGATGAAGGGCGCGGTAGCGCTCACAGGCCCGGCGCAGATAATCGAGCACCACGGGCAGACTCTGTAGATAGGCATCCTTGCCGTCGCGATGCCAGAGGCGGGCGAAGATGCCCAGCACCTTGAGGTGACGCTGCACCCCCATCCATTCGAAATCCCGGTAGAACTCGGCGAAATCGGCCGCCACTGGCAGGCCCTCCTGCTTCGCCCGTTCCCAGTAGCGGATCACCCAGTCGAGCACCTGCTCCTCGTCCCAGGCGATGTAGGCATCCTTGTAGAGGGACACCAGGTCGTAGGTGATGGGGCCATAGACCGCATCCTGGAAATCGAGGATACCGGGATTGGGATCGTGCACCATGAGATTGCGGGAATGGTAGTCCCGATGCACGAACACCCGGGGCTGCGCCAGCGCCCGCTCAAGGATCAAGGCAAAGGCGGATTCCAGCGCCGCCTGCTGATCGGCGCTGAGTTCCCGCCCCAGATGCCGCTTCACATACCACTCGGGAAAGAGGCGCATCTCCCGAAGAAGCAGGGCCTCGTCGTAATCCGGCAGGAGATGGGGCGCGCTGGCGAGCTGGATTTTGATCAATGCCTCGTTGGCATCCCCGTAGAGGCGGTCGGCGTTTTCCTCGGTAAGCTGCTCGAGGTAGGTGTCCCGCCCGAGATCGGTGAGGAGCAGAAACCCCCGGTCCAGATCCTGGGCGAGGATTTTGGGCACGTTCACCCCCGCCGCTTCGAACAGTTGCGCGACATGGACGAAGGGCCGGCAGTCCTCGTGCTCAGGGGGCGCGTCCATGGCGATAAAGGTCTCATCGTCGAGATGCACCCGCCAGTAGCGGCGGAAGCTGGCATCCGAGGAGGCGGGCAGGATGAGGAAATGTTCCCCTGCGAACACCTGGGATAGCCACCAGTCGAGATCGAGCAACCGGTCCAATGGACTTCCAATTGAAAAAATTGAGGTTTTGTGCGATTTTAGCAGCTTTCCCCCGCCCCCCATCCAACAATGATCGCCTCCCGGTCGCGGCTTGCCGTCGGTGTTCTATTTTTGTGCCTGGCACCTGCCCCCTACGCAGCGACCAATCTGCCGCCGCTGAAAGTGGACCCGCGCCTTCTGGGTCTGCCGGCGCTCCCGGCTCCGGAGGGGACGCGCCCGCCCGTTGAGCCGAAGCCCCGCGAGCAACTGCCGGCACCTCTCCCCGAGGCGCAGACGCGCCCCGCCCCTGAGGGCCCCGCCCCGCTTCCCGCCACCGGGCCCGCGGTGAGCTTGCCCACGCCAACCTCCGCCATCCCCCCCGAGCCGCCCCCCGTGGCGCCATCGGCCGCCGGGGAGGCACCCCTGACGCTCTTGCCCACGGAAACGCTGCCCCCCAGGCACGACGTGGTTGAAGCGCCACTGCCCATCTTCGTGCGCGCCCTGGAAATCCGCGGCCATCAGGACCAGGAGGTGGAAGCGGAAGGCGAGGTGGAAGTGCGCAAGCTGGGGGTGACGGTGACCGCCGATCGCATGCGCTATGACACGCCCACCGGCGATTTGTTTGCGCAAGGAAGCGTGCGGGTACAGACCGAAAACGCCCTGGCACGGGGGCCGGAACTGCGCCTCAACTTGGAAACTAAGACCGGGCGCATGGCGCAGCCCACGTACATGCTGGCCGCGGAACACGCCCGGGGAAGCGCGGAAGAGGCGGAATTCCTGGGGGAGAACCGCATGCGCCTGAAAGATGCCAGCTACACCACCTGCGGCCCCGGGCAGGATGACTGGTTCATCCGCGCTGGGGAGCTTTACCTCGACCGCACCGCCAATGAAGGCGTGGCCCGCCACGCGCGGGTGGAATTCATGGACGTGCCCCTCCTCTATACGCCCTGGATCAGCTTTCCTTTGAACCGCCAGCGCAAATCCGGGCTGCTCGCGCCCAGCTTCGGCACCACCGGCAAAAGCGGCGCCGAACTCACCCTGCCCTACTACTGGAACATCGCGCCCAACTACGATGCCACCATCACCCCCCGGTTCATGCAAAAACGCGGGCTGCAGTTGGGCGGCGAGTTCCGCTACCTTGAGCCCCGCTACGCGGGAACCCTGCAGGCGGAATACCTCTCCAACGACCGCGTCCGCGATACCGACCGCAGTCTGCTCTCCTGGCAGCACCAGCAGCAGTTGGGCTACGGGCTTGCCGGCATGCTCAATATCCAGCGGGTGTCCGACAACGACTATTTCCGGGATCTCTCTACCCTGGTGACCCAGACCTCCCAGACCCTCCTGCCCCGCGAAGGGGTTTTGAATTTTGCCCGCGGCGGCCTGAGTCTCCTCGGGCGCGTGCAGCGCTTCCAGGTCCTGCAGGACCCGGCCTCCCCCATCATTGCGCCCTACAACCGCCAGCCGCAGATCAGCCTTGCCTACAACAAGCTGGACTGGCTTGGCACCGACCTCAGGCTTTTTGGCGAGTGGGCGGAATTCCGCAGCACGGGCCTGGTGAGCGGCCGGCGTCTGGTGGCCTATCCCAGTGTCAGCCTGCCCTTGGCCCGCAGCTTCGGCCACCTCACGCCGCGCCTCGGAGTGCACTACACCCGCTACACCCTAGACGAGACCACCACCGGCCTGCCGGATGCCACCGGCACGGTGCGTCCCTATCAGCTGGATGCCACGCGCACGCTCCCCATCGCAAGCCTCGATGGCGGTCTTGTCTTCGAACGGCAGGCAAGCCTTTTCGGTCAGGCCATGCTGCAAACCCTGGAGCCGCGGCTCTATTACCTCTACGTGCCCTACAAGGATCAAAGCCGCTTGCCGAGTTTCGATTCGGCGGAGGCGGATTTCAATTTCGCCCAGATTTTCTCGGAGAACCGCTTCTCCGGGCAGGACCGCATCAGCGATGCCAACCAGCTCACCCTCGCCCTCACTTCCCGTTATCTGGAGCCCGCCACGGGCCAGGAGCGGCTGCGTCTGATGCTGGGACAACGCCTCTCCTTCCGCGTGCCCCAGGTGACCCTCGTCGCCGCTGCGCCCAAGGATCGGCGTTCCGATTTCCTTGCCAGTCTGGGCGGACAGCTGGCAACCGGCTTCAGTTTCGACAGTGCCTGGGAGTACAACCCCAACCAGCGCCACACGGAGCGCTACAACGTGGCCCTCCGCTACGCTCCCCAGGCCGGCCGGGTGGCCAACCTCACCTACCGCTTCAACCGCAACGATCTGCGTCAGGTGGATGCTTCCGCCCAGTGGCCCCTCGCGCCCCAGTGGCAGGGCGTGGCGCGCTGGAATTATTCCCTGGCCGACCGGCGGCTTTTGGAAGGCATCGCCGGTGTCGAATACAACAAGGGTTGTTGGGCCCTGCGCCTGGTGGCCCACCGTTTCGCCACCGCCACCCAGCAGACCACCAACGCCTTCTTCGTGCAACTGGAGCTGGCCGGCGCAAGCCACTTGGGCTCCAACCCCCTGTCGCTGCTGCGCAGCAGCATTCCCGGCTTCACCCCCACCGAGCTCAACCCCGGCACCTATTCCCTGGAAGACTACTGATCCATGTCTCGCCTGCCCCTGGCCCTGCTGTTTTTCCTGCCGCTCCTCGCTTCGCCGGCCCTGGCCCAGACCCGCGCACCGGTGCTGCCGGTGGATCGCATCGTGGCCGTGGTCAACAATGAAGTCATCACCCGGCAGGAACTGGACGCGCGCCTGCGGCTGGCCCTGCGGCAGATGAAGGCGCAGAACGTGCCCCCGCCGCCGCTGCCGGTTCTGGAAAAGCAGCTTCTGGAGAGGCTGATCACGGAAAAGGTGCAGCTTCAGTTTGCTCGCGCCACCGGCATCCGCGTCGATGACCTGCAGCTTGACCGCGCGCTCATGCGCATCGCCGCGGCCAACAACCTGAATATTGAGCAGTTCCGCCAGGCGGTGGAACAGGATGGCGTGCCTTTTTCCCGCTTCCGCGAGGAAATCCGCAACGAGATCATCCTCTCCCGCCTGCGGGAGCGGGAGGTGGAAAACCGCGTCACGGTGACGGATGCCGAGGTGGAACAGTTCTTCCGCAGCGTGGAAGGCCAGCAGCACGACGCGGAGACGGAATATCACCTCGCCCACATCCTCGTCCGCGTGCCGGAGCAGGCGAGCCCGGAAACCATCCAGGCCCGCCGCGCCCGCGCCGAACAGGCGCTGGCCGAACTGCGCAAAGGCACCCCTTTCGCCCAGGTGGCCGCGGCCTATTCCGACGCCCCGGATGCCTTGAACGGCGGCGAGCTGGGCTGGCGGCCCGCCAGTCGTCTGCCGGAACTCTTCCTGCCGGTGCTGGATGCTCTGAGCCCGGGAGCAGTGAGCGACATTCTGCGCAGCCCCGCGGGCTTCCACATCCTGAAACTCAATGACAAACGCGGCGGCAAAGCCCCCCTCGTCGTGGAACAGACCCATGCCCGCCACATCCTGGTCAAGGTCAATGAACTGGTGAGTGAGGCGGATGCGAAGCGGCGCCTCCTCGCGCTCAAGGAGCGCATCGAAAACGGCGCCGACTTTGCCGAGCTGGCCCGGCTCAACTCCGAGGACGCTTCGGCGGCGAAGGGCGGCGATCTGGGCTGGCTCGCTCCCGGCGATACGGTGCCGGAATTCGAACGCGCCATGAACGCCCTGCCGGTAGGGGGCTTGAGCGAGCCGGTGCAGACCCCCTTCGGCTGGCATCTGATCCAGGTGCTGGAACGGCGCAAGCAGGATGTCACCGACGAGCAGCGCAAGCTGAAAGCACGACTCATGATCCGCGAGCGCAAGGCGGACGAGGCCTACCAGGAATTCGTGCGCCAGCTTCGGGATCAGGCCTACGTCGAATACCGCTTGGAAGACCGCTAGCGCCATGGCTCCGCTTTCCGCCCCCATCGCCCTCACCAGCGGCGAGCCCGCCGGCATCGGTCCCGACCTGTGCATCCTGCTGGCGCGGGAGCTGCGCAGCCACCCCTTGGTGGTGCTCGCCGACGCGGAACTTCTCGAAGCCCGCGCCCGGCAACTGGGAGTGGCGCTGACGGTGAGCGACTACGTACCGGGGCGGCCGGTGGAAACGAAGGCCGGGCGGCTCACCGTGCTAAATGTTCCCCTCCTCGCCCCGGCCGTGGCCGGCAGGCTCGACCCCCGCAATGCGCCCTACGTGCTGGCGCTTTTGGATCGGGCGCTTTCCGGCTGTATCCGCGGCGAGTTCGCCGCCATGGTCACTGGCCCCGTGCACAAGGGTGTGATCAACGAGGCGGGCATCCGCTTTCAGGGTCACACCGAATATCTGCAGGAGAAATCCGGCGCCCCCCATGTGGTGATGATGCTGGCGGGGGGCGGGCTGCGTGTGGCCCTTGCCACCACCCACCATCCCTTGCGCGCGGTACCCGATCTCATCACCCGCGAGGGGCTCACCGCCACCCTGCGCGTACTCCACCATGACTTAAACCGCCGCTTCGGTTTGATGCCGCCCCGCATCTGCGTGGCCGGTCTCAACCCCCATGCCGGTGAGGGCGGTCATCTCGGTCGCGAGGAGACCGAAATCATCCAGCCCACCCTGGAGGCGCTGCGGGGGGAAGGCCTCGACTTGAGCGGCCCGTGGCCCGCGGACACCCTCTTCACCCGCGATACCCTGCGCCGCTGCGACTGCGTGCTCGCGATGTACCACGACCAGGGTCTGCCGGTGCTCAAGTTCGCCAGTTTCGGTGCCGGGGTGAACATCACCCTGGGCCTGCCTTTCGTGCGCACCTCGGTGGACCACGGAACAGCGCTGTCTCTGGCCGGTACCGGCCAGATCGAAAGCGGGAGCCTGCGCGTGGCCATCGACACCGCGGTGGAGATGGCCCGTCATTCCTGAATGCACCACACGCCGCGCAAACGCTTCGGCCAGAACTTTCTCCATGACCCCCACTTCGTGGGCAAGGCCATCGCCGCCATCGCGCCCCAGCCGGAAGACAACATGGTGGAAATCGGCCCCGGCCTGGGCGCGCTCACCGCACCCCTGCTCGAGGTGCTTGCGCGGCTGTCGGTGGTGGAAATCGACCGCGACCTGATCGGCAGGCTGCGCCAGCGTTTTCTCCCGGAGCGACTCACCATCCACGAGGGCGATGCGCTGAAATTCGACTTCAGCGCCCTGGGCCCGGCGCTGCGGGTGGTGGGGAATCTTCCCTACAACATCTCGACGCCACTCCTCTTCCACCTGGCGCGCTTCGCCGATCAGGTGCAGGACATGCATTTCATGCTGCAGAAGGAAGTGGTGGCGCGCATGGCGGCCGCCCCCTCCTGCGCCGCCTATGGACGCCTGTCGGTGATGCTGCAATACCGTTTCCACATCGAGCCCCTGTTCGAGGTGCCAGCGGGTGCCTTCACCCCCCGACCCCGGGTGACCTCCGCCTTCGTCCGCCTGCGTCCCCTGCGTCCCCTGCCCCATCCGGCACGGGACGAGGGGATTTTTGCTAGTATTGTGACTTCTGGCTTTTCCACCCGGCGGAAGACCTTGCGCAACGCCCTGCGGTCCCATCTGGAAGACGCCGATTTCGCCGCACTCGGCATCGATCCTTTGCTGCGCGCGGAGAATCTCTCCGTTGCCGATTTCGTGCGTCTGGCCAACCACGTGGTGGCCCGCCATGGTCAATCCTGAACCGTCCCCCTGGCTTGCCCCGGAAGAGGTCGCGCGCCGGCTCGCTCTCTCCCAACGCTATCTGGACGCCCTGTCCAAGGCGACCCTGCTGCTTCTGGAAAGCGGCGACGAACAGAACTGGGTGGAGGTGCTGCGCCTGCTGGTGGAGACCACCCGGGCTTCCCACTGTTGCCTGTTTCTCAACACCACCGCCCCCGACGGCGCGCCGGTGGCGCGGCTTGCCGCTACTTGGTCGGCAGTGGAGACGAGCTGGCTTTCCAATTTCGGCGGCTTCCGCGTCCTCTTCTACGAACGCTATCCCAATCTCAGCGACCGGCTGCACGTGGGCATGGTGTTCGCCGCCACGGCGCGGGAATTCACGGCGGAGGAAAGGGCGCTCTTCGAGCCGGCGGGGATTGGCAGCGTGTTGTGCATCCCCCTCCTCATGAGCGGGGAGATGATGGGTTTTCTCGGCCTTTTTTCGGTGGCCCCCGAACGCACCTGGGAGGCCACCGAGGTGGACGTCCTGTGCACGGTGGCCAACGAGCTTTCCCTCGCCCTGCTGCGGCAGCAGACGGAAAACGCCCTCAAGGCGAGCGAGGCGCGGCTCAAGACCCTGGTGGGCGTCACCGAGGATGTGGTGGTGGAATACGACGGCAGCCAGACCGTGCACCGGGTGTGGACGGAAAACCCGCTCTTCCGCGAGCTTGTGCCAGCGGACCCCGGCGGGCGCCTGCTGTCCGAGGTTTTCCCGGAGGAGGTGGCCACCGCCCTCGTCGCCGTCACCCGGGATGTGCTGCGGGGCGCAAGCCGCCATGCTGAATTCACCCTGCACACCCGAGCCGGGCCACGGCTTTTCCTTGGCCGCATGCAGCGGCTGCCAGGCAGTGACGCGGCGATGCCCCACATCGTCGCCCTGCTGCGCGATGTCACCGATCTGCGCGAGGAAGAGGCGCGGCGCAAGATCATGGTGGACACCCTGAACCTCCTGGACGAGGCCATCATCGATCTCGACCCCGCCGGCAATCTCCAGGCCGCCAGTGCCGCCTGGCATCGGCTGTGCGCAGCCACCCCCCTTGCGCCGGGCCCCCATCCCTTCCTGCAATACGTGCAAGCCGACGATCAGGCGCAGGTGCTCTCAACCCTCAAGTCCCTCGCCAGTGGCGAGAAGAAACTGGCCACGCTGCGCTTTCGCATGCTGCGCCCCGGCAGCGAACAATTGTGGGTGGAGTGCCGGCTTCTGGCGCTCACCGGACCGGAAGGGCAGGTGGTGAGTCTGCGCGGCATCCTGCGCGATGTGACCGCCATGTATCTGCAGGAAAAACGCATCCGCCAGCTTGCCCTGCACGATGCCCTCACCCAGCTTCCCAACCGGGTGCTCTTCGAGGAACACCTGCAGCATGCCATCGCCCGCGCCCAGCGCAATGGCACCAAAGTGGCGCTGGGCTTCATCGACCTCGACCACTTCAAGCACATCAACGACACCCTGGGGCACAAGGCGGGGGACACCGTGCTCCTCACCTTGAGCCGCCGCCTGTCGGCCGTGCTGCGGGAATCCGACGTGCTATCCCGCTGGGGCGGCGACGAGTTCGTGGTGCTCCTTGCCGACAGCAATGAGGAGGCGGATTTCCGCCAGGTGGCGCGGCGCCTGTGCGAAGCCGCGCGGCAACCCATCGATGTGGAGGGCATCGCCACCCGGCTCACCCTTTCCATCGGCTTTGCCATCTATCCCGATGATGCCGAGGATGCGGAGACCCTCACCAGCCTGGCCGATCACACCATGTTTCACGCGAAGAAGATGGGGCGCAACAACGTCCAGTTCTTCCGCGAAATCCAGGGCACGGTGCTGGACCGGGAAAACGTGCTGTTGCAAACCCGTCTCGCCCAGGCGATCCAGGAAGGGCAGATGCAGATTTTCTATCAGCCCATCGTCGATGCGGACAGCGGCCGCATCGTTTCCCTGGAAGCACTGGCCCGCTGGCACGACGATCAGAACGGCTGGGTGCCGCCCGATGTCTTCATTCCCATGGCGGAACATCTGGGCCTCATCCACGAGCTGGGCGAGCAGGTGTTCCAACACAGCCTGGAACGCCTGCGTGTCTGGCGCCACGCCGGCTATAGCGTGAAGGTGGCGGTGAACATTTCCCGCGCCCAATTGTTCGCACCCAATTTCGTGGAACGCCTCACCACCAAGGTGGCGGAATATGGCCTGCATCCCTCGGACCTCATCCTGGAGATCACCGAAAGCGTTGCGCTGCTCGATGTCTCCTACGAATCACGCCGCCTGCAGGAACTTGCCGCCAGCGGCTTCGAGCTTGCCATCGATGATTTCGGCACGGGTTATTCCGGGCTGGCGCAGTTGCACGAGATGCCGGTCTCTCGCCTGAAGGTGGATGCCTCCTTCACCGCCCGCATCGGCAGCGAGGACGGGCAACGCATCCTGCAGGCCATCGTGCAGATGGCCCAGGCGCTCAACCTCAACACCATCGTCGAAGGCGTCGAACGCGCCGAACAGGTGCAATACCTGCTGCGGCTGGGGGTGCGGGAGATGCAGGGTCAGTACTTCGGCGATCCCATGCCCGCCGGGGTGTGCGACATGCTGCTTGCCCAGAGCCGCTGAGCTGCCGCTAAGACTGCGCGATAAAGGCGTCTTCCACCCCTCCGACGGCGCATCGCGAAGGACATGAAAATCCCGCTACAATACGGCTGCCAAGGCCGCGCCCCGCGCCGTCCCGGGGAGCGATGGCCGAGGACAGGTTTCCCTCCTTCTTGCGACGTATAGTCGCTGTTATCAGCAGGGCCAAAGCCCCCTTGAGGAGGGGATCGGCCAACAGAGATTTTCACCATGGCGCCTTCCGCCCTGCTTTTCACCCTGCCCGGCTGCCCCCACTGCCCCGGCGTCAAGCGTGCCCTGGAAAATCTGCAGGCGGAGGGACTCATCGATAGTCTTGAGGTCGTCGATGCGGCGCAGGCAGCCGACCGCGCCCAGGCGCTGGGGGTGCGCAGCGTCCCTTGGTTGAGAATCGGGCCGTTCCAGTTCGAAGGGGCATTGACACCGGAGGCCTTGCGCCGCTGGGCCCAACTGGCGGCCGATCCCCGGCAGGGTCTGCGGGAATACTTCATCGAAATGCTGAAAACCGGCCGCCGGGACAAGGTGGAATCCCTCATCCGGGAAGACCCGCGCCGCGCCGAAATCCTGGCGGCGCTGGTCCTGGATCCCGAGGCGGCCATGGTGGTGCGGCTGGGCATCGGTGCCGTGCTGGAGGAGTTCCAGGGCACGGCGCTCGCGCAATCGATGGTCGCCCCCCTGGCCCGGGCCCTGCCTGAGGCTTCAGCCCGGGATCGCATTGACATCGCCCATTTCCTCTCCCTGATCGGCGGCACTGAAGCCGCGGCGGTTCTTGCAAAGCTTCAGGACGATCCCGATCCGGAGGTGCGGGAAATCGCCCGCGAGGCCTTGGCGGGACAGGCGCCGCCGGCGTGAGGGGCGGGTATCGTCTAGCATTGAAACATGCCCTTCCGCATCGAGCTTTTGCCCTCCCACCACGTCTTCGAACTCGCCGGGCAGGATACGCTCCTCGAAGCCGCCCTGCGCGCAGGGGTGGCCATCAACTATGGCTGCAGCAGCGGCAACTGCGGACTCTGCCGGGCGCGCCTCGTCTCCGGTCAGGTGGAAAGGACCCGGCATCAGGATTACGTCTTCACCGAGGTGGAGAAGCAGCAGGGGTGGCTCCTCATGTGCGCCCACACGGCGCGAAGCGACGTAGTGCTGGAAGCGGGAGTGGCCACCCATCCCGAGGAAATTCAGTTCCAGGAGATCGTGGCGCGGGTGAAGGCGATCACGCCCCTCACCGACAAGGTGCGGTTACTCCACCTGCAGACGCCGCGCAGTCAGCGACTGCGTTTTCTCGCCGGGCAGAGTGTGGCGCTGGCGGTGGGGGACGATGCGGGCGTCTATGCCATTGCCAGCTGTCCCTGCGATGACCGCAACCTGCAGTTTCATGTGCGCAACCTCGGGGACCGTTTTTCGGCACGGGTCTTCGGCACGCTGCGGCCGGGGGACAGTGTGACCGTCTATGGCCCGGTGGGGGATTTCGTGCTGCGCCAGGATGCCCGCCGGCCGCTTCTCTTCATCGCCTGCAACAGCGGCTTCGCCCCCATCAAGAGCCTCCTGGAACACGCCGCCTCCCTGGAATGGGAGGAGCCCATTTATCTCTACTGGCTCGCCACGGTGGAAGGGGGCCACTACCTCGCCAACTGGTGCCGCGCCTGGGAGGATGCCCTGGACCATTTCCACTACCGGGAGCTTTCCGCCGACAACCTGGAGGAGCCCAATCCGGATCAGGTGATGGCCGCCATCCTGGCGGAACATGCCGACCTCAGCGCCTTCCAGGCTTATGTGGCCGGGCCCCAGGGCTTCACCTCCCGCGCCTGCGAGCGTCTGTTGCAACACGGTCTCACGCCGGACCGCCTGGCGGCGGCGGTGGTCTGAGGACTAGCCGGCCTGGGTGGCCAGCTTGAAGTACAGCGCCTCCTCCAGCGCGTCCTTCGCCAGCGTGTAGTCGGGATTGAGCTCCACCGCGCGGGAAAACGCCCGCGCCGCCTCGGTGAAGCGCTCCTGCGCCATGAAGGCAAGCCCCAGTTGGAAATAAAGCTCCGCATTGCCCGGGCACAGGCCGATCGCCTCGTTGAAACAATGCACCGCGACCTCCGGGGAACCCACCGCATAGCAGATGAGGCCCAGATTCACCCAGGAGGCGTAGAAATCTGGTTTCAGGGTGATGGCGCGCTGATAGCAGAAGGCCGCCTCCTGGTTGCGGCCCAAGTTCTGCAGCGCCACACCGAGCCCGTAATGGGCGGAAGCCAAAAGGGGGTCGGCCTGGATTGCCCGGCGGAAGAGCTCCGCCGCCTCTGAGAAGCGACCTTCATCGATGAGGAGCATGCCCAGGTTGTTCTGCGCCTCGGGGAAACGCGGACGCAGACTCAATGCCGCCTGGTATTCCGCGATGGCTCGCTCCCGCTTGCCCTGGGCGGCGAAGGCGCGGGCGAGGTTGTAGCGGGCAATGGCGAGCCGCTTGTCATCCCGACTGCGGCTGCCCAGAAGAATATCCACGGCGGACTGGAAAACCCGCTGCGCGGCGGCGGGGTCCTGGGCGTCCATCAAGCGGTTGCCCTCGTCCACCAGGGCGGCAACGGTCATGGCATTCTGCCGGTTGGCGGCGAGGACGGCCTGGGCCGAGCGGGATGTTTTTCTCATGTTCCCATTTACGGCGCCTGGGGCAAAATATTGAGGCTTGAATTTTTCCTCTTCTGCATCATCTAAGGAGCAGCGAAGCAAAAAGCTTCTCAAGGAGGTAGCAGACGATGAACCTGGTCTTTGCCAACGACCTGTACCAAGTGTTGGAATATCCCGAACTCAACGGGTTCGAGCTGGTCAACACCCGGCTGGGTACGGGGGTGTTTCTGAACGGGGAGTTGGCGCGCGTCTTCCGTCAGTCCATGGAAGGGCTGCGCGACCGCAACCCGACGGAAGAAGACGTGGAAGGCGTGATCGGCAATTTCGACGCCCTGATGACCCACCGTCTGGTGTATCACTGATTCCCAAGCCCCGGGCGAGCCGGGGCTTTTTGTCGGTGAGGCGCCCGGGCAAACCCCGGGCGTTTTTCTTTGCCGGGGGCCGGGCGGGCGTGACCCGCTCCCCAGCCGGCCGGCTTACGCGACTTTCTGGCCGCTGATGAGGCGGTAGCGTTCCTCCAGCACTTCCCGCGACTCTTCCACGCCGGTGATGATGCAATCCACCGGGCAGACCTCGACGCACTGGGGCGTGTCGTAATGGCCCACGCACTCGGTGCACAGGTTGGGGTCGATGACATAGATGTCCGGGCCCTGGGAGATGGCCCCATTGGGGCACTCGGGCTCGCACACGTCGCAGTTGATGCATTCGTCGGTGATTTTGAGTGACATGGCCAATTCCCCGTCTATAAGAGCTTGCTGATATTCAGCACATTCTGGCACCGAGCCGCGCCTTGATCAAGGGATGCACGAATTCGCTCACATCGCCGCCGAGGCGGGCGATCTCCCGCACCAGGGAGGCGGAGACGAACATGTACTGCTCGGAGGGGGTGAGAAACAGGGTCTCCACCTCCGGGTTGAGCCTGCGGTTCATGCCCGATAACTGCAGCTCGTATTCGAAATCCGACACCGCGCGCAGGCCCCGCAGCACCACCTGCGCCTCCTGTTCTTCTAGGAAGCGCATGAGCAGCCCGGAAAAGCCCACCACCCGCACCCCTGGCACCTCCGCGAGCGCCAGGCGCGCCATTTCCACCCGCTCCTCGAGGCTGAAGAAGGGGCGCTTGTGGGGGCTTTCCGCCACCGCCACGATGACCTCCTCGAACAGCCGGGCGGCGCGCCGCACCAGGTCCTCGTGGCCGCGGGTGATGGGATCGAAACTGCCGGGATAGACGATGCGGCTGGGTTTCATGCGCTGCCTTCGCGTCGGGCCAGACCATAATGCACAGCGCCCGCCCGTCCACTCCGGTAAAGCTCCCAGCCCGCAGGACAGACAAGGGGCGCGCCGCTTTCCACGTAGACCACACCCCCCGGGCCAAGCCGCGGCGCCACCAGGGGCCAGAGGGTGGGCAAAAGCGCCGCGGCGAAGGGCGGGTCGAGGAAGATCACATCATACACGTCCGTATCCCGGCGCAGCCAGTCGAGGGCATCGTCCTCGATGAGGACGCAGTTTTCCGCCTGAAGCCGCGCCGCGTTTTCCCGCAGGGCGAGAAAGGCCCCGTGGTGTTTTTCCACCATCACCACCCGCCGCGCCTGACGTGAGGCGGCCTCGAACCCCAAGGCACCGCTGCCGGCGAAAAGATCGAGGCAGGTCCTGCCTTCCAGGGTCTGGCCCAGCCAGTTGAAAACGGTCTCCCGGACCCGGTCCGGCGTGGGACGCAGGCCCGCCGCCGGCGGGAAAGCAATCAGCCGGCTGCGCCAGGTGCCGCCGATGATGCGCACCCGCCTGGCACCCCTACGGCTCCGGCCCACCCACCACCACCGTGACGAGTTTTTCCGGCACCACCCGCCGGCGGAAGGCTTCCCGGATCTCTCCGGCACTGACCTTGGCCACCGCCGCCGGGTAGTCATCGAGCCAGGTGAGGGGCAGGTCGTAGAAGCCGATCACCCCCAGAAAATCGAGAATCTTGCGATTGCTGTCGATGCGCAGGGGAAAACCCAGCACGAGGTTGTCCCTGGCCTGGGCAAGTTCCTGAGCGGTTGGCCCCTGCCGCAGGAAATCCTCGAGGGTGCGGCGCAAGACCGCCAGCACCTGGGGAGCGTCCTCCTTGCGGGTCTGCACACCGATTTCAAAGGGCCCCGGCTGAGCGAGGGGCAGGAAATAGCTGTAGGCGCTGTAGGCAAGCCCCCGCTTCTGGCGGATTTCCTTGAGGATGCGGGAATCGAAGCCGCCTCCACCCAGCACGTAGTTGCCCACCAGCAGCGGGAAATAATCCCCATCGCGCCGGCTCATCCCGGGCGAACCCAGCAGAATGTGCGCCTGGGTGGCGGGATGGGCAAGCCGCACGAGGCTGCCCGTAGGCTCCGGGATGGGCACGGTGAGGGGGGCGGGCGCCGGACCTTCCGGCAGGCCACGGGTGAGCCCTTCAGCGATCGCCTCGGCTTGGGCGCGGGTGACATCGCCGATCATCACCACCAGCGCCCCCGGCGCGCCGTAATGGGCGCGGTAAAAGGCGATGAGATCCTCGCGGGTTACGCGGGCAACGCTCTCCACCTCGCCGGCCGGCGGCAGGGCATACGGGTGTTCGCCATAGATGGCCTTGTAAAACGCCTTTTCGGCGAGGTAGTCGGGGCGCGTTTCCGCCTCCTTGAGGGAGGCCAGGGCCCGCTGTTTTTCTCGCTCCACCACCTCCGGTGGGAAATCCGGCTGCCCGAGAATCAGGGCGAGCAGGCGCAACGCCTCCTCCTTCTCCCGCGGACTCGTCAGGGTGCGCAGGCTGAATCCCGCGCGGTCGCGGTCGAAGGCGGTGGCAAGCTGGGCACCCACATCCGCCAGCCGGCGGGCGATCTCGTCCTCGCTCAGACCCCCGGCGCCTTTCTGCATCAGCCCCGCCACCAGGCCGGCGCGGCCGGAAAGCCCCTTGTCGTCACGGCGGCTGCCCGCGTCGAACCAGACCGCCACGTCCAGCATGGGCAGGGCATGGTTTTCCACGAAGAGCACCTTCGCCCCTTGGGAAGTACGCCAGTGCTGAATGCTCACCCCCGCGTGGGCGGATGGAACAAGGCCAATCCCCAAAAAGAGGAGCAGGAGGCGACAAAGCCCCCCGCGCAGACTTGGTCTTTCAATCGCCATGGCGCATTCCTTTCGGCGGGGCTACGGGGGTGCGGCCTTCCAGCGGCTGGGGATCGAGGGTGGCGACGGTGAGCCGCTCATCCACCAGGTATTTGCGGGCGACCGCCTGCACCTGCTCGGGGGTGACCGCTTTGAGTTTTTCGATGCGTAGCTCCACCACCTCGGGCGGGAAGCCCACGGTCACCACCTCGCCAATCTGCATGGCCTGGTAGAACATGGAATCCCGCTGATAGACCTGGGCGGCAATGAGCTGGGAGCGGATGCGGGCAAGCTCCTCGGCGCTCACCCCTTCCTCCTTGATGCGGTTCAATTCGGCGCGGATGAAAGCCTTAAGCTCGGCCACGGTCCTGCCCTCGCTGGGTGTGCCATCCACCAGGAAAAGCCCCGGCCCCCGCTGGATGGCGTCATAGGCCGCGCCCGCCTCCACCGCCACCCGGCTCTCCCGCACCAGCCGCGTGGGGAAACGGGCGGCAGCATTGGCATCCAGGACCCCGGCCAGCATTTCCAGGGCGTAGGGCTCCCAGTCCGCCTGCGGGTCCTTCAACACCGGCACCGGCCAGCCCATGAGGAGATAGGGGAGCTTCGCCGGCGCCTTCACCGTCACCCGCCGCGGTCCGGTCTGTTCCGGTTCCTGCTGGGGTTTGCGCACGGGCAGCGGCCGCGCCTTGAGCGGCCCGAAATAGCGCCGGGCGAGGCGAAAGACCGCTTGGGCATCCACATCCCCCACCACCACCAGGCTGGCATTGTTGGGGGCATACCAGCGGCGATACCAATCCCGCGCATCCTCCACCGTCATGTTGCGGAGATCATCCATCCAGCCAATCACGGGGAAGCGGTAGGGATGGGCGAGGAAGGCGGTGGCCATGAGGGCCTCATGAACCAGGGACTGGGGTTTGTCCTCGGTGCGCCAGCGCCGCTCGTTGCGCACCACTTCGATTTCCTTGGCGAACTCCTGGGGGCTTAACACCAGGTTGGTCATGCGGTCCGCCTCGAGGCGCAGGGCCAGCGGCAGCTTGTCCTTCTGCAGGGTCTGGAAGTAGGCGGTGTAGTCGCGGCTGGTAAAGGCATTCTCCCGGCCACCGGCGGCGGCGATGAGGCGGGAGAACTCCCCTGCCGGCACCTGCCGGGTACCCTTGAACATCATGTGTTCCAGCACGTGGGCCACCCCGGTGGTGCCGTTGTGTTCGTCCATGCTGCCGGCGCGGTACCAGATCTGGGAGACCACCACGGGGGCGCGGTGGTCCTCCTTGACGTAAATACGCATGCCATTGGCCAGGGTGTGGCTGACCACCTCCTGGCCGGCAAAGGCCGGCGCCAAAAGACCCAGCAGAAGACCGGCAAGTAAAGCCGCCGGCCGGGAGCGTGACGGTTTCATCGTTTTTCCTGGGGAAGAATGAGCTGGATAGTATAATCGACGCCATCTTCCGCGCTTGGGCGCGGCCATCCATCCGACCGGCTTTCCCATGTTTGGTTTCTTCAAGTCCAAATCCGAGCAGGAACCCACGACGCAAGCGCAGGCCCCCATGAGCTGGCGCGAGCGGCTCAAAAACGGGCTTGCCCGCACCCGGCAGGCCCTGGGCGCGCCCCTCGCCGCCCTCTTTGGCCGCCACGGCAAAATCGACGAGGCCCTCTATGAGGAGCTGGAGACCATTCTGCTCACCGCCGACGTGGGGGTGACGGCCACCCAGCGTCTCCTTGATGCCCTGCGGGCACGGGCGAAGCGGGACCGCCTCACCGACCCGCAGGCGCTCAAGGACGCCCTCCTCGAAGCCATGGCGGAGCTTCTCAGCCCCTTGGAAAAACCGCTCGAGGTTTCCGGTCACCGCCCCTTCGTCATCATGATGGTGGGGGTGAACGGAGCGGGCAAAACCACCACCCTCGGCAAGCTCGCCCATTGGTTCAAGGCGCATGGCAAAAGCGTGCTCTTTGCCGCCGGTGACACCTTCCGCGCCGCGGCGCGGGAGCAGCTCCTGGTCTGGGGGGAACGCAATGGGGTCACCGTCATCGCCCAGGAGAAGGGCGACTCGGCGGCCGTCATCTACGATGCCATCCAGGCGGCGAAGGCCCGGGGCATCGACGTGGTGCTGGCGGATACCGCCGGGCGGCTGCCCACCCAGCTCCATCTCATGGAGGAGCTCAAGAAGGTGAAACGGGTCATCGACAAGGCTGAGCCGGGCGCACCCCACGAGATTCTCCTGGTCCTGGATGCCAACACCGGGCAGAACGCCCTGGCCCAGGTCAAGGCCTTTGACGACGCTTTGGGACTCACCGGCCTGGTGGTGACCAAGCTCGATGGCACGGCGAAGGGTGGGGTGCTGGCCGCCATTGCCACGACGCGGCCGGTGCCGGTGCGTTTCATCGGCGTGGGCGAAGGCAAGGAAGACCTCCAACCCTTCCGCGCCCGGGAGTTCGTGGAAGCGCTCTTCGCGTGATCACCTTCAGTCAGGTCAGCAAGCGCTATCCCGGCGGCCACACGGCGCTCGCCGAGGTGAGCTTCACCATCGCCACCGGCGAGATGGTGGCCATCACCGGCCCTTCCGGCGCCGGCAAATCCACCCTGCTCAAGCTCATTGCCGGCATTGAGCGCCCCACCTCGGGCAGCGTGGTGGTGGACGGGCAGAATATCGGCCGCCTGTCGCGCAAGGCCATGCCCTACTGGCGCCGCACCCTGGGCCTCATCTTCCAGGATGCCAAGCTCCTCTACGACCGGAACTGCTTCGAGAACGTGATGCTGCCCCTGCGCATCTGCGGCATGCCGGTCAAGGAAGCCGCCCGCCGCGCCCGCACCGCCTTGGACAAGGTGGGACTTGCCCACCGGGAGCGCGCCATGCCCATCACCCTCTCCGGCGGCGAACAGCAGCGGCTGGCCATCGCCCGTGCCATCGTCAACCGCCCCAGCGTCCTCCTCGCCGACGAACCCACCGGCAACCTGGACGCCGAGTATGCGGAGCTCCTGCTGGACATGCTGGCGGCCTTCAGCCGCGCCGGCGTCACGCTGCTCATCGCCACCCACGAACCCCGGCTCGTGGAAAAACTCAACCCCCGGGTGCTGGCCCTGCGGGACGGGAGGATTCAGGCATGAGGACCTGGCTTGCCCATCAGCGCGCCGCCCTCTCCCTCACCCTGGCGCGGCTGGGGGACAGCCCCGTGGCTACACTTCTCACGGTGCTGGTGATCGGGGTCGCCCTCGCCCTGCCGGCAAGCCTCTACCTCACCCTGGACAATGTGGGCCGGCTGGCGGCGCGGTTGCCGGCCAAACCGGAAATCACCCTCTTTCTCAGCGATTCGGCGAAAAGGGGGGAGCTTGCGGGCCTCCTGGGCGCGCGGCGGGACCTCGCCGGGGTGCGCTTCGTCGGCCGCGACGAGGCCCTCGCCGGCCTAGCAAGCCGTGCCGGCTTGAAGGACGTGGTGGCCACCCTGGGCCGCAATCCCCTTCCCGATGCCTTCCTGCTCACCCCGAAAAGCACCGATCCCCAGGCTCTGGAAGCCCTGCGCCAGGAGCTGGCGCGGCTGCCGGGGGTGGCCCGCGCCACCTTGGATTCCGCTTGGGCGGAGCGGCTTGCGGCCTGGCTTGCCCTGGGGCGGGATTTCGTCCTGGTACTGGCCGGGCTGCTTGCCACCGCCCTGGTGGCGGTGAGCTTCAACACCATCCGCCTGCAGGTCCTCGCCCACCGGGAGGAAATCGAGGTGAGCCGGCTTCTGGGCGCCACCGATGGCTTCGTACGCCGCCCCTTCCTCTATCTGGGCACCCTCCAGGGCCTGCTGGGGGCGCTGCTCGCCCTGGCCCTCTTGGCAGTGGCGGTACTCTCCCTCAACGGCCGGGTGGAGGCCCTTGCCGCCGCTTACGGCTCGGATTTCCGCCTTGAGGGCCTCGGCTGGCGGGAGGCGGGTACCTTGACCGCCCTTTCCGCGGGACTGGGCTGGCTGGGGGCCTGGCTTGCCGCCACCCTTCACCTCCACCGCCATTGAACCCAGATTGTCCCCTCGGGGCAATCTGGGTCGAAGCGGGGTTTTCACATGGCGGAACTTTCCGCCCGACTAGCACTCTCAGGGGCCGAGTGCTAAACTGAAAGCACTTCTCTGGGAGGGAAATCATGACCGCTGCAATCGCTTTGCCGAATCCAACCGTGGGCAGCCTGGAAAGCTACATCCAGGCGACCAAGTCCTTCCCTGTGCTGAGCGCGGAAGAGGAGTACCGGCTGGCACGGCGGCTGCGGGACCACAATGATCTGGAGGCCGCCCGCACCCTGGTGCTGTCCCATCTGCGGGTGGTGGTGAACATCGCCCGCGGTTATGCGGGCTATGGGCTGCCCCAGGCCGATCTCATCCAGGAAGGCAACGTGGGCCTCATGAAGGCGGTGCGGCGCTTCGATCCGGACCGCGGAGTGCGCCTGGTGTCCTTTGCCATCCACTGGATCAAGGCGGAAATCCACGAGTTCATCCTGCGCAACTGGCGCATGGTGAAAATCGCCACCACCAAGGCCCAGCGCAAGCTTTTCTTCAATCTGCGCAGCATGAAGCAGAGCCTGGGCACCCTGGGGCCGAAGGAGGTGGAGGCCATCGCCAAGGACCTGGGGGTGAAACCGGAAGAGGTGGTGGAAATGGAAACCCGTCTCGATGGCGGGGACGTGGCCCTGGAACCCCTGGGCGATGAAGAGGAGCAGGGGTTCGCCCCCATCGCCTACCTCACCGACCCCGACGCCGAACCCGGCCGACAGCTCGAATACAAGGAAGGCGAGCTGCTCCGTGAGCGGGGGCTCACTCAGGCGTTGGCGAGCCTGGATGAACGCAGCCGCCGCATCATCGAGACCCGCTGGCTGCGGGAGGACAACACCCTCACCCTGCAGGAACTGGCGGCGGAATATGGGGTGTCGGCGGAACGCATCCGCCAGATCGAGGCCAAGGCCCTAAAGAAAATGAAGGCGGCCATCGTCGCCCAGGGCTGTGAAAGCGCCACCTGCTGAAGCCGCCTCAAGGAAAGTAAAAGAGCGCTGTCGGGTCCGGCAGCGCTTTTTTTATGGTCCGCGGCTTGATGGCCGGGGCCCACGGCCCCTTCAGAGGTTGGCGAGAATCACGGAAAGGAAGGAGAGCCAGCCCATCGCCACCAGGATCACCACCACGGTGAGGGGCAGGTTCTCTTTGGAAAACATAGTCTTGATCATGATCGCTCCGCTTGTCAGGCGCGCATTGTAGCCTGTCAGGGGCCGTCCTTCAATTGTTCTTCCTCCCGGCTGCCCCGCCCGCGGCCGGGCATCAGGGGATCGTCATCGTCCATGAGGATGCGCTGCGCGGGTCCTTCCAGATCGTCGAACTGGCCGCTTTTCACCGCCCACCAGATGCCCACGGCCAAGGCAAGGAAGACGAGACCAGACAGGCCGATGAGGAAGAAGAGGATACCGCTCATGACGCGACTTCCCCGCCCCGGGACGGCCGGCGAAAACGGATGGGCTCAGCGCAGACGCAGCGCATTGAGGACCACGATGAGGGAGCTTGCCGACATGCCGATGGCCGCAAGCCACGGCGGGATATAGCCTAGGACGGCAAAGGGCAGCGCCAGCACATTGTAGCCCACCGCCCAGGCGAAATTGGACTTCATGATGGCGATGGCTCGCCGGCCGGTGGCAAGGGCGCGCGCCACGTCGAGGAGGTTTTCCGACAGCAGCACGATGTCGCTGCTGGCCCGGGCCACCTGGGTGCCGCCGCCCATGGCGATGGAAACCTGGGCGGCCGCCAGCACGGGGGCATCGTTCACGCCGTCGCCCACCATGGCCACCACCCGCCCCGCGGCCTGCAGGGCCTGCAGCTTGGCGAGCTTGTCTTCCGGCCGGGCACGGGCATGCCAGTCGGCCACCCCCAGGGTCTCCGCCACGTGGCGCACCGCGGCCTCGTCGTCCCCGCTCAGGATGCTCACCCCCACGCCCAGCGCCTTGAGTCTTTCCATGAGCTCCCCTGCCTCGGGACGCAGCCGGTCGGCGAGGACGAAGGCGGCCAAGGGCTTACCCTCCACCGCGAGCCAGACCACGGTGGCACCCGCCGGCCAATCCGCGGCCTGGGGCAGCTGGGGCGTCTCCTTGAGCAGGCGGGTGCTGCCGAGGGTGTAGCGTACCCCCCCAATGGTGCCCGCCACCCCCTGGCCGGGGAGGTTCTGCGGCAGAGCCACCGGAAGGCAGGCGCGCCCCTCCACCGCGGCAAGGAAACTCGCCGCGAGGGGATGCTCGGAGGCCTGTTCGAGGCTTGCGGCAAGGAGTTTGGCCTGCTCTGCCTCCATGCCGGCGAGGGGGATGACCCGTTCCAGGGTGGGGCGGCCATGGGTGAGGGTTCCCGTCTTGTCCAGGACCACGTGATCCACGCGCGCCAGGGTCTCCAGGGCATGGCCACGGGTGAGGAGGATCCCCCGTTTGAGGAGGCTGGAAGCCGCCGCGGCAATGGCCGCCGGGGCGGCGATGGACAGCGCGCAGGGACAGGTCACCACCAGCACGGCGAGTACGATCTCGAACACCCGCCCGGGGTCCACCCAATACCAGCCGATGCCGGTGGCGAGGGCAAGCAGCAGCAGGAAGGCGGTGAAATAGGCGGCCACCCGGTCGGCGAGCATCGCCAGGCGGGGTTTCTGCGCCTGCGCCCGATCCAGGAGGCGGACGATGCCGGCGAGCACCGTGTTCTCCCCCACGCCCGTCACCCGCACCTTGAGGGGCCCTTCCAGGTTGATGGAGCCGGCGATCACGGCGTCCCCGGGGCGTTTGGGCACGGGCCGGCTTTCCCCCGTGAGCAGCGCCTCGTCGGTGCTGCTCTCCCCTTCGATGACCACGCCATCGGCGGCCACCGCCTCGCCGGGTCGCACCAGGATCAGGTCATCCACGGCAAGCTCCAGCACCGGCACCACTTCCGGCTTTTCCTCCCGCAGACGGGTGGCCATGGCGGGGGCGAGCTTGAGGAGGTTTTCCGCCGCCTCCACCGATTTTTCCCGCGCCCCCTGTTCCAGAAAGCGGGAGGCCAGCAGAATGAAGACGAACATGGTGATGGTGTCGTAATACACCACCCCCTCACCCCGCCAGGTCACCCAGGCACTGCCAAAAAAACCGGCGAGCACGGCCAGGGTTACCGGCACGTCCATGTTGAGGTGGCCGGTCCTCAGCGCTGATCTGGCACCACGGTAGAAGGGAATGGCCGAGTAGAACACGACCGGGATGCTGAGGAGGAGACTCGCCCAGCGCATGAGCTGGGCGGTGCCGTGATCCATGTCGTAGTAGTACGCGCCGGCGTAGAGGGCGATGGCGAACATCATCACCTGCGCCGAGGCGAGCCCCGCCACGAACAGCCGGCGCAGGTCGCTGGCGCGGCGCGCGCGGCGCAGGGTATCGGCGGCGTGGGCGCTGAAGGGATGGGCGGAGTAACCGAGAAGCCTGATCTCGGCGAGGATTTTGGACAGGCTGATCTCCCGCTCATCCCAGAGGATGCGCGCCCGGTGGCTGGCGTAGTTGACGTTCACCCCCTTGACGCCGGGCAACTGCATGAGATGGCGTTCATTGAGCCAGATGCAGGCGGCGCAGGTGATGCCCTCCAGAATCAACACCGCCTCCCGCAAGTGTTCGCCGGCATCGACGACGAAGCTTTTCTGGATGTCCGGGTGGTCGTAGACGGCAAGCTGCCGCAGGGCATCAGGAACCAGCTCCTGGGGCGTGGCCGGGGGCGCCGTGCGGTGGCGGTAGTAGTCCTCCAGGTGATTGGCGACGATGGCCTCCGCCACGGCCTGACAGCCCCGGCAACACATGGCGCGGGGCGCGCCGTCCACCGTCACTTTCAGGTCCACACCCGGAGGGACCGGCTGCCCGCAGTGGAAGCACTCCCCGCTCATGGCGCGCGCGCCACCGTCAGCTCACTTTCCGTCTGGTAGTGGTCACCGCCACGGCTTAAACGCACCACGGCGATCCAGCGCCCGGGCTCGGAAAGGCGCACCCAGGCGGTGTAAGTCCCGGGCTTGCCGGGGGTGAGCGTAACCGTGAGATCGCTTCCAGCCTGCGCCGGGCGCAGAAGCTTAAGCACCACCTGCGCCGCCTCCAGGGGGGAGCCGTCGCGCTCGCGGGCTTCCACCGTCACCTGGGCTGCGCCATCACGGGCCAAGGCTTCCAGCCCCTCCACCGCCACCCGCCAGCCGAGGCGCAACTGACGCTGGCGGGCACTGAGTTCGGAGCCGATTTCCTTCGCCGCCTCCACACCGTGGGGCACCACGCCGGGAAAGGCGGTGTGCACCTCACCCTGGTCCGCCCCCGGCAAAAGCCAGCGGGCTAGCCACGGCGGCAGACCCTGGCTTGCGACATAGAGAAACACCGCGTTGAGGGCCAGTACCACGAGGAAAAAGCCGATGAAGAGCTTGGGTGCCCAGTGGAGGGGGGCACGCGATGCGGCCTGCTCCCGCTCCCCGCGGTTCATCAGGGTGAGCGCCGTGGCAGCGGAAAGATAGACGGCGGTGTGGATGGCCAGCACATCGAGGCCCGCCCAGTTGCCCGTCGCATAAAGGGCGTAACCCAGGAGGGGCACCACACCGCTGATGACGCCGCGCCAGTAGTTGGAAAGCCCCAGCAGACGCAGCAGATGGTAGAGCACCACCACCAGCGCCACGCCACCGAAGAGGGTTGCAACGAAACTCATTGCACGCTGTGCTGGCTGTAGAACCGCGCCGGGCTCTCATGCACTTCATGGGGCCGGCTTTGCGGGGTGATGGTGAAGGCGAAGGATTCCACCCGCGCCGCCATCTCCGGCGGCAGCTTGACGCTAACCTGGACGAGCAGGCTTTGCCCCGGCTTCACCGTCACCCGGCGGAAATTGCCGAAGTCTGCCGCCTCCTCCGGAATGCCCCGCACGCCGAGGACGTAGGTCTCCTCGTGATCGCCGCGGTTGGCCAGGCGGATCTGGTAGCGGTTACGGATCTGGCCATCGGAGAGCACGACGAAGAGGGGTTGCCGCACCTGGATCACCGCCTGCTCCAGGTCGCTGCGATTGGCAATGGACAATGCGAGGAACACCGACATCACCACCACCGCCAGTCCATAGCCGATGACCTTCAGTCGCTTCCAGTGCAGATGGGGTTTGCCGGGGTGGGGCGACTTGATGTTGACCTCGGAATCGTAACGGATCAAGCCGCGGGGAAAGCCGATGGAATCCATCACACCGTTGCAGGCATCGATGCACAGGCCGCAGGAGATGCAGGGATACTGCAAGCCATTGCGGATGTCGATGCCCACGGGACACACCTGCACGCACAGGGTGCAGTCGATGCAATCGCCGTAGCCCTTGGCCTGGCGCTCCTCCCGCGTCTTCGCGCCGGGGCGCAGGGGCGCCCGGCCCAGGGTGCCGTCGCCGCGCTTTTCGTCGTAGGTGACGACGAGGGTTTCCGGATCGTACATCACGCTCTGGAAGCGGGCGTAGGGACAGACGTACATGCAAATCTGCTCCCGACCGAGCCCCGCGGCGACATAGGTGGTGAGGGTGAGGATCAGCACCGTGCCATAGGCGGCCGGATGAGCCGCGCCGGTGAAGAAATCACGCACAAGCTCCGGCGCATAGGTGAAATAGGCGGCGAAGGTGAAGGCCGTCCAGAAAGCCACCAGCAGCCACACCAGATGGGTCGCCCCCACCTTGAGGATTTTCTCCCGGTTCCATGGCTGTTTGTACAGCCGCACCCGCTGCGGCCGTTCCCCCTGGATCAGTCGCTCGATCCAGACGAAGAAATCCGTCCACAAGGTCTGGAAGCAGAAATAGCCGCAAAAGGCCCGTCCCACCAGGGCGGTGACGAAAAAGAGAAGGGCGGCGGCGATGAACAGCAACATCCCCAGCCAGAGAATGAGCTCCTGGGGATAGACCACCAGGCCGAAGAGGTAGAACTTGCGGTGTGCCAGATCGAACATCACCGCCTGGGCAGGGCCTTCGTGGCGCGGCCAGGGCAGCCACACCAGGCCGAAATAGACGCTGTAGGCGAGAATGAGCACGCCCCACTTGAAACGGCGGAAGGCGCCCTTCACCGAACGGGGAAAGATGGGGATGCGTTTTTCGTAGAGCGCGCTCTGCTCTTCGATTCCGGCCTGCATGCCAGTCCTCGGATGAAAAGACCCCGCCACGGGGCGGGGTCAAGGGGGAAGACGACGGGCCGCAGGGCAGCCCACGCGGACCATGAAGAAGCTGGCCGCGGGCACCCTGGCCGCCTGCTTACTTGCCGCCGCCCAATTCGTGCACGTAGACGGCAAGGAGCTTGATCTGCTCGGGCTTGAGACGATCCTTCCAGGCCGGCATCACCCCCTTGTTGAGGCCCTGACGGATGACGGTCTTCACCGCTTCCACCTTTTTCTCTGGCGTATCGGCGGCGGGCACGTTGGCCCACAGCCAGATTTTGTCGGTGAGATTGGCGGAACCCACTTCCTGGCGTCCCTTGCCATCGTCGCCGTGGCAGTAGAAGCACATGGCATCCATGGAATGGAAGAGCGCATTGCCCGCCTGCGCCTTGGCGGCATCGGCCTTCTCCCCGGACAGGGAAAGCACGTAGTGGGCAAGGGCCTCGATCTGCTCGCCGGTGAGCACCGTGCCAAAGGCGGGCATGAAGCCGCGACGACCGTAGAGGAGGGTTTCGTGGATTCTCTCCAGCGTGCCCCCGTACAGCCAGTCATCATCGGTGAGATTGGGGAAGTGGCCCACCACACCCTGGCCACCGGCCTGATGGCAGGCGGCGCAGTTGTCCCCGAACAATTGCTTGCCGGCGGAGATCACGAAGCTATTGAGCTCCGGGTCCTTGGCGATCTGCTCCAGGGGCAGGGCGGCGATGCGGTCGTAATAGGGTTTCTGCGCCTTCGCCGCCTCGTTCATCTCGGCCATCAGTTCGGCGCGGGTGTTCCAGTGGGTGGTGACGGTCTCGCCTTTGGCGTTGACATAGGTCACCTTGGCTACCCCCGTGGTGTAGCCCTTACCCAGCGGCCAGGCGGGATAGAGCACCCAATAGACAACGGCGAAGAGGATGGTGAGATAGAAGGCCCATACCCACCAGCGGGGCAGCGGGTTATTGTATTCCTGCAGGTCCCCATCCCAGGCATGCCCGGTGGTCTGCACGGTATGCGACTGCAATCTTTCCTTGCTCATGACTTGCCTTTCATATCACTGCCAGTCCTTGCCCCCCCTTCGCCATCCCCGGCCTTGGCGGCGCCGGGGTGGACACCCGGTGCTTGCTCTTCCTCATCGAGGAAGGGGATGTCCTTGTAGGATTCCAGCTTCTGGCCGCGCTGCCTGTTGCCGAAGACGAACCAGAGGATGCCCAGGAAGGTGACGAAGAAAATCAACAGCCCGAGCGGCTTGCTGTTCTCCGGATGGGAAAGCCATTCGAGCATTGGCCCCGCCTAGCGGAATTTGACGAAGTAATCGTCGTCGTATTTGCTGAAATCCACCATGGTGCCCAACACCTGGAGATAAGCCACCAAGGCGTCCATCTCGGTGACCGTGGAAGGATCACCGTCGTAATTGCCCTCGGTGGCCTGGCGGATGAGGTTCTCCTTGGCGTCCGGAATGTGAAGCTGGCGGGCGATGGCTTCGCCGAACTGCTTGACGTTGCGCTCATACTCCGCCTGGGTGAGGGAATAGGGCACCCCGACCGCCCGCAGGGCCTTGAGACGATCCACCACGTCGGAGGTATCCAGCACGGTGGTGGCAAGCCACGGATAGCGGGGCATCACCGAGCCGGGCACCATGGCGCTGGGGTCCTTCAGATGGGCGACGTGCCACTCGTTGGAGTATTTTTTGCCCACCCGCGCCAGATCCGGGCCGGTGCGCTTGGAACCCCACTGGAAGGGGTGATCGTACTGGGACTCCGCCGCCAGGGAATAATGGCCGTAGCGCAGCGCCTCGTCACGGAAGGGCCGGATCATCTGCGAATGGCAGGTATAGCAACCCTCGCGGATGTAGATATCCCGGCCCCGTGCCTCCAGCGGGGTGTAGGGACGGACCCCCTCCACCTGCTCCACCGTGCTCTTCACCAGGAACAGGGGCGCGATTTCCACCAGCCCGCCGATGCTGATGACGATCATGGTCAGCACCAGCATCACGCCGACGTTGGTTTCGATCCACTCGTGCTTGAAGCTGAAGTTCATGTCGGTATCCTTCCTGCCCGCAATCAGGCGCCGGCCCGGGCCAGTTTGGCGGCCAGTTTGGCTTCCAGCTCGGCGGCTTCACGCTGGCCCTGACGGATGGTCATGTAGATGTTGTAGGCCATCAGGAGCACCCCGGAGAGGAACACCATGCCCCCTACGGCCCGCATGACGTAGGCCGGATGCATGGCAATCACGGTCTCGATGAACGAGTATTTGAGGTTGCCGAAGTCATCGAAGGTGCGCCACATCAGGCCCTGCCCGATGCCGGAGGCCCACATGGCAGTGATGTAGAGCAGCACGCCGATGGTGGCCAGCCAGAAATGCCAGTAGACGAGCTTGAGGCTGTAGAGCTTGGTGTTCCACAGCTTGGGCATCATGTGATAGAGGGAGCCGAAGGTGATCATCGCGACCCATCCCAGGGCACCCGAATGCACATGGCCCACGGTCCAGTCGGTGTAATGGGAAAGCGCGTTCACGCTCTTGAGGGACATCATCGGACCCTCGAAGGTGGACATGCCGTAGAAGGAGAGCGCCACTGCCATGAAACGGATGATGGGGTCGGTGCGCAGTTTGTCCCAGGCACCCGAGAGGGTCATGATGCCGTTGATCATGCCCCCCCACGAGGGCAGAAGCAGCATGATGGAGAAAGTCGCCGCCAGGGTGGAGGTCCAGTCCGGAATCGCGGTCCAGTGCAGGTGATGCGTGCCCACCCACATGTAGAGGAAGGACAGCGCCCAGAAATGGACGATGGAGAGGCGGTAGGAATAAATGGGCCGCCCTGCCTGCTTGGGCACGAAGTAGTACATCATGCCGAGGAAGGCCGCGGTGAGGAAGAAACCCACCGCATTGTGGCCGTACCACCATTGGGTCATGGCATCCTGCGCGCCGGCAAACAGGCTGTAGGATTTCATGGAGAACAGGCTCACCGGCACCGCCAGGTTGTTGAAGGTGTGCAGCAGCGCGGTGGCCAGAATGAAGGCGATATAGAACCAGTTGGCAACATAGATGTGGGGCTGCTTGCGCCGCATGATGGTGCCGATGAAGACGATGGCATAGGCAATCCACACCACTTCGATGAGCAGATCAATGGGCCACTCCATCTCGGCATATTCACGGCCTTGCGAATAGCCCAGCACATAGGAGACGGCGGCCAGCACGATCACCGCCTGCCAGCCCCAGAAAGTGAAGTTGGCGAGCGCATCGGAAATGAGCCGGGTCTGGCAGGTGCGCTGCACCACGTAATAGGAGGTGGCGAACAGGGCGGAGCCGCCGAAGCCGAAAATCACGCCGCTGGTATGCACCGGCCGCAGACGACCGAAGGTGATGTAGGGAATGTCGAAATTGAGAAAGGGCCAGGCAAGCTCGGAGGCGATATACACGCCGGCCAGCATGCCCACCACACCCCACACCAGGGACATCACCGCAAACTTGCGGACGACGTCGAAGTTGTACTGCTCCTTTTCTGTCACTGCGATCGCCATGGTTTTTCTCCGATTGCTTGCGAACCGAGGTGAGCCCCACAAGGATCACGCCGGCTGGCGCCCTTTTCGAACGAAATTAACTGATAAGTATATTCTGAACTGCTTTTCTCCGGCAAGCCCGCCGGGGGCGGCCGCCCCGCGCCCTTACGCCCCCGCCAGCAAGAGCTTGATATCGTGGACGATTTGCTCCACGTCCGCACCGTAGCCGAAGAGGAGGCGCAACCGCCCCTGGGGGTCGAACACATAGGTGTTCGCGCTGTGATCCAAGGTATAGCTCTTTTCCCCTGTCCCCGCCTGCTTCTGGTAGAAGACCTTGAAATCGGCAGCAGTTTTGCGGATGGCGGCCTCGTCCCCGTAAAGGCCGAGGAAACGGGGATCAAAGGCCGGCACGTACTGGGCGAGCAGCAGCGGGGTATCGCGCTGGGGGTCCAGGGTGACGAACAGCACCTGCACCCGTTCCGCCTCGGGGCCGAGCCGTTTCATGACCTGCGCCATTTCCCCCAGGGTGGTGGGACACACGTCGGGACAGTGGGTGTAGCCAAAGAAGAGCACCACCACCTTGCCGCGGAAATCGGCCAGGCTGCGGGGTTGGCCCGTATGGTCCGTGAGGTGGAAATCCCGGCCCCAGTCGGCGCCAGTGATGTCGGTGCCCTGGAAGGGGGCAGGCTTGCCTCCACACGCCGCAAGCGTGAAGAGGAGGGTGGCGCAGAAGAGGCGAAGCAAGGCAGCCATGGCAGCGAACGCAGAAATGGGAGCGCATTATCCGGATTTTGGCCGCCCCTGTCACCCCCGCCGGCATCACGGGGAGATGCTCTGCGCCGCCCACGCGGCAAGCTCATCAAGCACCGTCTTCACGGCGCGGTTGGCGGCCAGCGCCCCGGCCTCCGGCGTGTCCCGTTCGCTTTCCACGGTTGCCGAAAAGGTGCGCGAGGCCACCACCCCGCCCGAGGCCAGGTCGGTGAGCTGGGCGCGCAGGACGAACTCCACGCGGCTCGGCAGGCGGCCGAAATCCTGACGCAGGCGCACGACTTCGGTATCCAGGCGCAGACCCGCGCGGGCGGCCGTGGGCGGGGTCACCACGGCGGCAAAACCGCCGCTTCCCTCAAGGGCCTGCACGATGAGGGGGGCGAGCATGCGGGCGGGCGCATCCGCCCAGCGATGACGGGCAAAATGGTTGAGCTCCTGCGGCCCCCGCCCATAGACCATGGCGGCAGTATCGTAACCGGGGCTGGCACGAGGGGGTGCCACCAGCAGGACCACGCCCCTGCGCACCGCCGCGGGTGGGAAGTTGGCATCCAGCAGGTAGGTCTTCACCTCCTCCGCCCGCGGCGGGCCGAAACAGCCCGTCAGGAAAAGGGGGAGCAGCAGACAAGCAGGCACAAGCCGCCAAAGCGCAAAGGAGTGTGTTTTATCCCGCATCCTATTCCCCTGGTCCTGGAGGGGGTCCGGGCCGTCCCCAAAGCAGCCCAGCGGGTTCCCGCTCCAGGCGTTCGCCCGCCCGGCGCAGGGTGGCCGCCAACTCCCGCATGTCCATGAGGAGAGCATTGAGTTCGGGAAGGGTCTGCGCCCCCACTTGCGCCAGTTGCGTCTCCACTTGCCCCGCCGCGCCCGTGGTGGCGCGGCCGGCACGGGCGATTTCCTCCGCCAGGCGGTCCACCGTGCCGGCAGTCTCCTGCAGCCGGTGGGCGAGCCGGCTCACCTCGTGGCTCGCCTGCGCCGTGTTGCGCAGGGTGGTGTCCACCAGGGGCAGTTGCTGGGCAAGCAGCCGGGTGCTGGTCTCCACATTGGCGAGGATCGCCCGCAGGCTGCGCCGGGTCTCCTCATCGGTCAGAGCGTTGAGGTTCTCCGCGCTGCGGTTGAGATTGGCAAGCACCGTGGTGACCGCGGTATCCAGGCGGCTGACGAGGGAGGGCCGCGTGGGAATGACCGGCACCTTCTCCCCCGGCGGCGGCAACAGGGGGGGACTCGCCGGTGAGCCGCCGGACAGCTCCACCTGCACCAGGCCGGTGAGCCCCTGCATGCGCAGCGTGGCCACGGTGTCGGCGCGGATGGGGGCCTTCTCCTCCACCGACAGGGCAAGCCGCACCCGACCAGAACCATCGGGCGCGAGACCCACTTCCACCACCCGGCCGACGACCACCCCCTTGAAGCGCACCGGCGCATTCACGTTGAGGCCCGCCACGGATTCGTCGAAGTAGGCGTAATAGAGGCGCTGGCGGTATGCCTCCGGCCCGCCGGCATAGAGCCAGAAGGCGATGCCGATCGCCACCGCTGCCAAGACCACGACGAAAAGGCCCACCAGGGTGTAGCTGAAACGGGATTCCATGACCTCAACTAGCCGCCAGCCGGGCGGACAATCCGCCCCCGCGGCCCGTGGAAATATTCCCGCACCTGGGGATGCGCCGAGCGGGAAAGTTGCGCCATGCTGCCGATCCCCACGACGCGCCCTTCGCCCAGGATGGCCACCCGGTCGGTGACACGCCAGAGCAGATCCAGATCGTGGGTGACCACAATGATGGTGAGTTTCAGCGACTCCTTCAAGCCAAGGATGAGCTCATCCAAGGCACTGGCGGCGACGGGATCGAGACCCGCCGAGGGCTCATCGAGAAAGAGAAGCTCCGGGTCGAGGCTGATGGCGCGGGCGAGTGCGGCCCGCTTGCGCAGGCCACCCGACAGCTCCCGGGGATATTTGTGCGCGCTGTCTTGCGGCAGGTCGGCAAGGGCGATCTTGATGCGGGCGAGCTCGCGGATTTCCGCCGCCGTCAGCTTGGTGTGTTCCCGCAGCGGCAATTCCACGTTTTCCAGGACGGTCAGACCGGAGAAAAGGGCGCCGCCCTGGAACATCACGCCCCAGCGCCGGCGCAGGGACTGCGCTTCGGCCTCCGTCAGGCGGGCGAGGTCCTGCCCCAGAACGCGGATGCGCCCTGCGTCGGGGGTGAGCAGCATGACCATTTCCTTGAGCAGCGTGGACTTGCCACAACCGCTGGGACCGGCAATGGCGAACACTTCACCGGGGCGCACCGCAAACTCGATGCCATCATGGATGCGGGCGCCACCCAGATGGGTCACCACCCCTTCCACCTCGACGGCGAAATCACTTTTCATGTCAACGGAACCCCAGGCGGGTCACACTCGCCAGCACCGAGAAAATGGCATCGACGATGATGACGAGGAAAATGGCCTGCACCACCGAACGCGTCGTGTGCCTGCCCACGCTGTCCGCGCTGCCGCTAGCGGAAAAGCCCTGATAGCAGCCGACGAGGGCGATGATGACGGCAAAGACCGGCGCCTTGCCGATGCCGAAAAGGAAGGTGGAAAGGCGAATGGTGTCGTCGAAACGGTCGAGAAAGCTCATCGCATCCACACCCAGTTGGCTCCAGGCGATGATGAACCCCCCCAGCACGCCCAGCACCTCCGCATAAACCGTCAGCAGCGGCATGACCACCAAGAGCGCCAGCATGCGCGGCAACACCAGCATCTCCTGGGGTGAGACGCCCAGGGTGCGCAGCGCATCGATTTCCTCGGCCACCTTCATGGTGCCGATTTGTGCGGCGAAGGCGGAACCGGAGCGGCCGGCGACGACGACGGCCACCAGCATCGGCGCCAGTTCCCGCAGGAGGGAATGGGCGATGAGATCGACGACGAAGATATTCGCGCCGTAACGGGCAAGCTGGCTCGCCGCCTGGTAGGCGATCACCGTCCCCACGAGAAAGGAAAGGAGGCCTAGGATGGGTAAGGCATCGAGGCCGGTGTGCTGGAGGTGATGCATGAGATGTCGCCCCCGCCAGCGCGCAGGATGAAGCAGTCCCTTAAGCAGCGTGACCGTTGCCTCGCCTAGGAAAGCCAGCATCCCCCTCGCCTCGGCAAGGTGCGCCACCACCTCCATACCCAGCCGGGCCAACACCCCCGGCGCAGGTGGCGCCGGTGGCAGAGGTTTCGCCGCGCGGCTTCGCACCAGGCGCAAAAGAATCTCATGCTCGGCCGATAGACCGAGGAAACGCACCTCTCCGCCCCGGCTCTCGATGCGGCGGGCCAGCTCGGCCAAAAGCCACGCCCCGGCGGTATCGAGGGCCGTGATCCCTGCACAGTGGACACTCACCGCTCGCGAGGCAGGCCAGGGAAGCTCGTCGAGGCGCCTGTGCAGCCCGCCGATGCCCGTCAGCGTCCAGGCTCCCCGGCAGTCGAGCCGGTCAGCTCCGCTCAGGATTTCGGCTTGCGTAGCGGAAAGGCTCGCGTCGGTGCGCATGCGCCGGGCCGCTTACCCTCAAGCGGGCTCGCGCTCCACGCGCTGGGGGGAAAGCACACCGCCGGGGAGATCGGCCAGACGATACTTGCCGGTCTGCACCGCCCGGGCCAGTTTCTCCAGGGTCTGCTCCTGAAGGAGGGCGATGACTTTTTTCTTGATGGGTTGCCACTTGGCGTGCATGGGGCAAGCCGTGGCGTCGGAGCAGACTTTGAGGCCCAGCACGCAGTCCTGGGCAAAGCCGGGACCTTCGGTGATGGCCAGCACCTGCATGAGGTCGGTCTTTTCCGCACCTTCGCGCAGACAAAACCCCCCCAGACGGCCACGAAAGGAATACAACAAGTTGCCCTTGCAGAGACTTTGCATGATCTTCGCCAGATAAGCCGGCGGCACGTTGAGATGGCTGGCGATCTCCCGGTTAAGCACGGGCTGGCCCTTGGGTTGGGTGGCGATGAAGATCAGCGCCTGGATCGCGTACTGGCTGGTGCGGGAGAGAATCATGGCCGTCGATAAACGTCTATGGGGAGAAGTTTATCCTAAATATGACGGCCGCGCACCCCCGACTTCAAGCGAGGTGCGCAAGGGGCAGATGCCAGTGGTGGTCCACCAGCAGGAAGGCGAACAACAGGGCGAGGTAGAGGATGGAATAGGCGAAGGTCCGGCGGGCCAAGGCATCGCTGTAGGCGCGGTAGAGGCGGAAGCCCAGCCAGAGAAAGATCCCGTCGAGGACGAGGGCGCCGGCGAGATAGATGAGGCCGCTCATGCCCGTGGCCACGGGCAGCAGGGTGCAGGCGGTGAGAATGAACGTGTAGAGCAGCACGTGCAGGCGGGTGAAGGCTTCCCCATGGGTCACCGGCAACATGGGCATGCCCGCCTTGGCGTATTCGTCGCGCCGGTACAAGGCCAGGGCCCAGAAATGGGGCGGCGTCCAGGCGAAGATGATGAGGAAGAGGAGCAGCGCATCGGCGCTCACTTCGCCAGTGGCCGCCGCCCAGCCCAGCACCGGCGGCATCGCCCCGGAGGCGCCGCCGATGACGATGTTCTGGGGCGTCAGGGGCTTGAGCACCACGGTGTAGATCACCGCATAGCCAACGAAGGTGGCCAGCGTCAGCCACATGGTCAGCGCATTGACGTAGGTATTGAGGATGAACAGGCCAAGCCCCCCCACCGTGCCGGCGAAGACCAGCGTCTGCAGGGGCGTCACCTCGCCGCGGGGCAGAGGCCGCGCCCGCGTGCGCGCCATGATGGCATCCACCTTCTGTTCGATGAGGCAGTTGAAGGCCGCCGCCGCCCCCGCCACCAGAGCAATGCCCACGGTGCCCGCGAGGAGAATGCGCAGAGGCACCATGCCCGGCACCGCGAGGAACATGCCGATCACCGCGGTGAAGACGATGAGCGCCACCACCCGTGGCTTGCACAGGGCAAAAAACTGCTGACAGCGACACGCCACCTGGTTGATGCCGAGTGTGGCCATGCTCCTCTCCCCGTTGTTCATGGGGCAGACACGGCGTTGCGCGCCTGCCTGGCTGTTTCGCTCAAGACGAAGTTTATCACCACCAGCACCATGACCAGCGCGGCGGCCCCGCCGTTGTGGAGCAGGGCAAGGGGCAGCGGCCAGGCCAGGAGCACATTGGAAAGACCGGTGAAAAACTGCAACACCAGGAGGGCGGCGAGAATCCTGGCCCAGCGGCTGAGCCCCGCCTGCCGCCAGGCACGCACGGCGAGGCTGCCCAACACCAGCAGCACCCCATAGGCAAAACTGCGATGCACCCAATGGATGGCCACGAGGGAAGCGAAGGGAATGAGATTACCTTCCGCCGTCTGCCCCAGGGGGCGCCAGAGGGTGAAGGCATGGCGGAAATCCATTCCCGCCGGCCACCACTGACCATGGCAGAGGGGAAAATCCGGACAGGCGAGCACCGCATAATTGGTGCTCACCCAGCCACCCAGGGCGATCTGGAGAAAAAGCACCCCCAGGGCCAGGCGGGCATGAAGCTTGACGGGTGCGTTCGCCGCAGGCGGGGGACTGTCCCGCAGCGCAAGCCAGGTAAGCAGCGCCAAAAGGGTCATGCCGCCCAGAAGATGCAGGGTGACGATCAAGGGCTGCAGCTTCAAGGTGACGGTGAAGGCCCCGAATGCCCCCTGGATACACACGGCGAGAAAAATCACCGTGGCAAGCCACGGCGAATGGTGGGGTTGACGGTGGTGGCGCCGCCAGGCCCCCACCATGAGCACGATGATGAGCACGCCCACCCCCATGGCGAAATAGCGGTGCAGCATCTCGATCCATGCCTTGACCCGGGTCACCGGCCCGGTGGGCATCGCCGTTTCCGCGGCGCGGATGTGCTCCCCCGCGGAAAGGGGATTGGAGTGACCGTAGCAGCCGGGCCAGTCCGGGCACCCCAGGCCGGAATCGGTGAGCCGGGTGAAGGCGCCGAACATGATGAGATCCAGCGCCAGAAAGGCGGTGACCCAGGCAAGCCGCGGCAAGGGATCACCGCCCCGGCGGCCCACATAGACCAGCACCGGCAGGGCCACGAGGAGGCCGAACAGGGCGAGGAGGAACAGGCTTTCGGGGCTCATCCCCACGCCATCACCCGATTCGGGAGGCTTTGAGGAGCCGGGTGAGATCCTTGGCCATGCGCTTGAGATCCGGGTCGAGGTCGTAGCGCATCATCACATTGCCCAGGGGATCGACAATGTAGAAATGGCCGCTCAACCCCCCCTTGACGGGCAGGCGCGCCACGAGCTCCCCGCGGGCATCACGCAGGATCATGAGGCCGGGAAAGCCCGGCGCGGTGGGCGCCACGGCACTGGCGTCGGTCAGAAGCCAGATCACCCGGACGCGATCCTGCTCCCCTGCCTGGGCAAGACGCACCCGGCGCAGGCCGTCCAGCCGCCGCGCACACACTTCATCGCAGGCAGCAGGAGCGGGGTAGAGGAGAAGCCATTTACCCCGCAACCTGCCCAGGGGAAACGGCTCGCCGGCAGCGGTAAAAAGGGGCAGCTCGGCGGGGAGCGTCACCGGCTCGATGAGTTCGCCGTAGTTGGTCACGCCCCCCCGCGGCGGCCAGACGTAATAGAAGAGATAGGCCGCCGCCACCGGCGCCAGGAAGACGGCAAACACCAGGAGAAGCTTAGTGCGGTTTGGCTGCCCTGCGGTGTCGCGCATACATCACTCCGTAAATCACCACGATGGTCGCCGCCATGGCGAACCACTGAAAGGCATAACCCAGATGTTTTTCTACCCCCGCATCCGGCCGCACCCAATGCCGATGGAGGCCATCGCCGGTATCGTTGAGCTGGGTCACCACGATGGGCAGCAGGGGGTAAGGCAGTTGCGCCGCATAGCGGGGCAGGTCCAGGTTCTGCCAGAGCCTGCCCTGCACCTGCTGCCGCGACAATTCCAGATATTTCCCCGGTGGCTGCATCGCCACCCCTTCGATTTCCACCGGCGCCGGCGGTACGGGCACCGCCGGCAATGACGTGGTCTTCCAATCGCGGGGGAGAAGCCCACGATCGATCAGGACAGCCGTGCCGGCACCGTCGATGAGAAGGGGGGTGAGCACCCCATACGCCGGGCGCCCCTGCCAACTGCGATTGTCGAGAAAAATCCCGTGGTTGGCATCGAAACGTCCCTTCACCCGCACGCGACGGCCCTCCACCGCCTCGGGCGCAATGGGGCGTCCATCGAGCAGAACTGGGGGCGCTGCCAGCGCGGCATCGATTTTGGCCTGCAGCGCCCGTTTGTATTGGGCGCGGTCCAGCTGCCACTTGCCCGCCGCAATGGTGACGACAAGGAGCACGACTGCCGCCACGGTGGGCCAGAGCAGCGAACGGGATCGATCAGCCATGGCGGGGGCGTAAAGCTTGATCTAAACTCCTGCTTTGGTCGGCCGGGCCCAAGAAGGAAGGGGGCATCCCCGTGCTTTGTCTTCCCTCCCCCCTCGCGCCCAGAATCGGGAGTCGTTCATGTCCGTCATCGTCTATCGCAGCCTGGTGGTTCTGTTTCTGCTCGTCATCGTCGCCAGCCTCTTTTCCGCCCTCGCCTTCCTGCTGAAGGACAAAGGTAGCACAGAACGGACGGTGAAGGCCTTGAGCGTGCGCATCGGGGTGTCCATCACCCTGTTTGCGTTGCTCATGGCGGGCTTCTATTTCGGCGTGCTGCCCCCCAAACCCTGAGGACGGGACCCTGCGGTGCCCGCCGCCGGGCAAGGAAACAAAAATGGCGCCGCGGTGAACTGCGGCGCCAGAGTCCCCTTTCTCCTTGTCGTTCTAGTTATGTCCAGCCGAACCTGGCCGTCACAGGGCGTAAACGAAGACGAAGAGCAGCAGCCAGACGACGTCCACGAAGTGCCAGTACCACGACACCGCCTCGAAGGCGAAGTGTCTTTCCGGCGTGAAATGGCCTTTCAGCGCCCGCAGCCAGATGACGATGAGCATGATGGTGCCGATGGTCACGTGCAGCCCGTGGAAACCGGTGAGCATGAAGAAGGTGGCGCCATAGGCACCGGCACCGAGGGTGAGCCCCATTTCCGTATAGGCGTGCACGTATTCATAAGCCTGCAGGCCAAGGAACAAGGCGCCCAGGCAGATGGTGAGGAACAGCCAGACGGTGAGCTGGGTGCGGTTGTTTTTTTTCAGTCCCCAGTGGGCAATGGTCACCGTCAGCCCCGAGGTCAGCAGGATCAGGGTGTTCAGGGCCGGAATCCCCCACGCCCCCATGCTGGAAAACTGGTTGGAACCGGGCGGCACCGCCTGGTTCACCCCCGCCAGGGTGGGACCCAGGGGGCCGGCGGTGGGCCAGCTGGGCGTATAGCCCGGCCACAGCATCTGCCCCGTTTCCCCGGAACCCAACCATGGCACGGCGAGCACCCGCAGATAAAAGAGGGCGCCGAAGAAGGCGGCGAAGAACATGACCTCGGAGAAGATGAACCAGGTCATGCCCCAACGGAAGGAACGGTCCACCTGATCGTTGTATTTGCCCCCCTCGGACTCATCGATGACGCGGCCGAACCAGCCGAACATCATGTAGAAGAGCACCGCCAGTCCCGCCAGCACCAGCCAGCTTCCCGGCAGCCGGTTCGCCCACAGCACCATGCCGGATGCGAACAACAGCAACGCCACCGAACCGACGATGGGCCAGCCCGAAGGCTGGGGCAGATAATAGCCTCCCCCTTGATGCTCACTCATGTTTGTTCCTCCTCGTTTGGATTATTGGCACAGCATTCGCTTCGAAACCAGACTCCCCGCGACGCTTCCCCTGTCCTGCCTCAGGCGACCAGATGGGTCACCAGCCACACCACACCCAGGAGCAGCGCCACGAACAGGGCGGCGCCGATCAGACCCATGACGATCACCTGGCCCGGTGTAAGCCCCGCCGCGTCGGCGTCGTAATCCTGGCGCCGCCGCACGCCGAGAAAACTCCAGAACACAGCCTTGGCCGCCTTCAGCCACGGCGTGCGCGGGGAGTTCACGCGCCGCCCCCGCTGCCGGCTGCCGCCGCCGTCTGCGGGGCACGCTCATAGAAGGTGTAGGAAAGGGTGATGGTGTGCACATCCTCTGGCAGATCGTTCTGCACCACGAACTGCACCGGCATCAACCGCTCCTCGCCGGGTTTGAGCGTCTGCTCGCTGAAGCAGAAGCACTCGATTTTTTTGAAATAGCCCGCCGCCCGCGGCGGCGCGTAGGCGGGCACCGCCTGTCCCACCACCGGGCGGTTGCTGGTGTTCACCACGCGGAAGACAACCTGTTTCATTTCCCCCGGATGCACCGTGACGCGGGGGGTGAGGGGTTCGAAACGCCACGGCAAGCCGCTCCCCACATTGGAGTCGAATTCGATGGTGACACGGCGGCTTGGGTCCACCTGGGTATTACTCACCGCCACACGCTGCCGGTCGATGCCCGTCACCTCGCAAATTTTTTTGTAGAAGGGCACCAGCATGAAGCCGAAGCCGAACATGACCACCGTGATCACGATGAGCCGGATGAGTGTGGTCTTGTTCTGTGCGCGGGCGTCCCTCATCGCGTCAGCCATAGGCATGGATGGTCCAGAGATAAATGAGCACCACGACACCCGCCAGGATGAATGCCGTGATGTACTTGCCCCTCTCGCCCGGTTGCATGGTTGCCCTTTCCCGGCGAGGGGCCTGGCCCCTCGCCCATTGCCTCAGCCCTTCATTTAAGGACGGGCGGCGTTTCGAAGGAGTGGTACGGAGGCGGCGAAGGCAGATGGGTCCACTCCAGGGTGTCTGCCCCCTCCCAGGGCTTGGCCTCCGCCTTCACCCCGCCCTTGATCGCCTTCAGCACCACCGCCAGGAAGATCAACTGGGACAGGCCGAAGCCGAAGGCCCCGATGCTCGCCACCATGTTCCAGTCCGCAAACTGCAGGGCGTAATCCGGCACACGACGCTGCATGCCGGCCAGCCCCAGGAAGTGCATGGGGAAGAAGGTCACATTGAAGAAAATGACGGACAGCCAGAAGTGGAGCTTGCCAAGCTTCTCGTCATACATGTGTCCGGTCCACTTGGGCAGCCAGAAATAGACCCCGGCGAAGATGGCAAACAGCGCGCCTGACACCAAGACATAGTGGAAATGGGCCACCACGTAATAGGTATCCTGCACCTGAATGTCCACCGGCGTGATGGCGCAGACCAGACCGGAGAAGCCGCCGATGGTGAACAGGGCGATGAAGCCCACGGCGAACAGCATGGGCGTTTCGAAGGTCATGGAACCCCGCCACATGGTCGCCACCCAATTGAAGACCTTCACGCCGGTGGGCACGGCAATCAGCATCGTCGCGTACATGAAGAAGAGCTGCGCCGAGGTGGGCATACCGACGGTGAACATGTGGTGCGCCCAGACGATGAAGGAGAGGATGGCGATGGAAGCCGTGGCATACACCATGGAGGCATAGCCGAAAAGGGGCTTGCGCGCAAACGCCGGCACGACCTGGGAGATGATACCGAAGGCCGGCAGGATCATGATGTACACCTCCGGATGCCCGAAGAACCAGAAGATGTGCTGGAACAGGACCGGATCACCGCCGCCCGCGGCGTTGAAGAAGTGGGTGCCGAAATGGCGGTCGGTGAGCAGCATGGTCACCGCACCAGCGAGCACCGGCATCACCGCGATGAGGAGATAGGCGGTGATGAGCCAGGTCCACACGAAAAGGGGCATCTTCATCAGGGTCATACCCGGGGCGCGCATGTTGAGGATGGTGGTGATGATGTTGATGGCGCCCATGATCGAGGAGATGCCGAGGATGTGCACGGCGAAGATGGTCATGTCGTAGGACACCCCGCCCTGCAGGAACAGCGGCGCATACATGGTCCAGCCGCCGGCAAAGGGCCCGCCCGGCACGAACCACTGGGCGATGAGCAGGATCGCCGCCACCGGCAGCAGCCAGAAGGACCAGTTGTTCATCCGGGGAAAGGCCATATCGGGGGCGCCGATCATCATCGGCACCTGCCAGTTAGCGAAGCCGACGAAGGCCGGCATGATGGCACCGAACACCATGATGAGGCCGTGCAGGCTGGTCAGGGCGTTGAATACCTCCGGTTCCACCACCTGCAGCCCAGGCTGGAACAGCTCGGCGCGGATCAGGAGGGCCATGACGCCGCCCACCAGCAGCATGATGAAGGAGAACCACAGGTAGAGGGTGCCAATGTCCTTGTGATTGGTGGTGGTGATCCAGCGCATGATGCCGCTGGGATGGGCATGGCCGTGTTCGTGTGCGTACGTCGCTTCCATTTCTCGACCTCCTCGGATTATTTGCGCAAAGCCTTGATCTCGGCGGGCTGCACCACATCACCCGTGGCATTGCCGAAGGCATTGCGCTCGTAGGTGATGACGGCGGCAAGCTCCACGTCTGAAAGTTGTTTGCCGAAGGCAGCCATGGCGGTGTTGGCCTTGCCGTTCATGACGATATCGATGTGGGCGGCCTTGTCACCCGTGGCGATTTTGGACCCGGCAAGCGCAGGGAAGGTCGGGGGCAGCCCCTTGCCATCGGCCTGGTGACAAGCGGCGCAGTGGGTCTTGTACACCTTCTCCCCTGCTGCCTTGAGTTCGTCCAGGCTATAGGTCTTGTTGGCATCGGCCACCGCCGCCGCCTTGGCCGCTTTCTGCGCCATCACCCATTTGTCGTATTCCTCCTGGGTCTTCACCTCGACCACGATGGGCATGAAGCCATGGTCCTTGCCGCAAAGCTCGGCGCACACCCCGCGATAGATGCCGGTGTTTTCCGCCTTGAACCAGGCATCCTTGATGTAGCCCGGGATCGCATCCTGCTTGATACCGAAGGCGGGCACCCACCAGGAATGGATGACGTCGTTGGCGGTGAGGAGCAGCCGCACTTTCTTGCCCACCGGCACCACCATGGGATTGTCCACTTCGAGGAGATAGTGCTCACCCTTCGCCGCCTGATTGGTGATCTGCTCCCGGGGTGTGGCCAGGGTGGAAAGGAAACGGATGCCCTCGACGGGATATTCATACTCCCACTTCCACTGGTAGCCGGTCACCTTGATGGTCATGTCGGGGCTGCTGGCATCCCGCATGTTGAGCACCGTCTTCGTGGAGGGAATGGCCATGCCCACCAGGATGATGAAGGGAATGATGGTCCACACCACCTCCAGCTTGGTGTTCTCATGGAAGTGGGCAGCCTGGTGGCCCGCCGCTTTGCGGTGTTTCCAGAGGGAATAGAACATGGCGCCGAAGACCACGATGAAGATGCCCACACACACCCACAGGATGAGCAGGTGCAGGTCGTAGATCTCCCTTGCCACCTGGCTTTGCGGCGTGGGCAGGTTGTATTTGGATTCGGCCGCCCAAGCCGCCGCCGCGGCGCTTAAGGTCATGAATGCGGTAAAAAGGCGCACCGCCAGACCCCGAGACTTCCTCGTCATTGCCTTCCCCCTCAGGTTATCGTCAGTTGTTGAAATGTTTTCGCAGTTCCACGAGCAGGCTTTGCCGCACCTCTGGCGCAAGCCGGCGACCCAGCTCCACCTCCCGGCCATGGGAGCGCAGCTTCAGCGCGCCGCCATCCGGCAGGAGCCTGGCCCAGTGACGGTTGAACTGATGGCGGAAAACGCGCCCGCCGTCCCGCCGTTCCACCAGGACACGGTCGCCCAAGAAGCTGATCTTTTCGTAGTCGTCGGCGTGGCGCTCCACCTCGCGGAAGGCCCAGGCGAGCACGCCGACCTCGAGGCCCGCAAAGGGCAGCACCGGCCAGGCGCCGAACCAGGCGAAACCCGCCGCGACGGCGAAAGTGACACCCGCGATGAGAAAGAGGAAACACCGGCGACCAAGGGGGGAGAGAGAGCAGTTGGGCCGCACCAGAACGGTGCGATCTGCGCCGGTTGCAAGCTGTGTGCCTTCCATCCTTGGCGGCTGCCTTCTTGGTCGTTGGGCCCGCGACGGTTTTTTGCCACCGTCTTTGTTTTGGGCGCTACCTTAGCACGCCGCGACAAAATGCCGCAAGGGGGAAACGCGCAAAAACCCTTTTTGGATGAACGACTTAACATTCATACTTCACGATATAATGAAATGCTTATCGCATGGGACGTTTCTATCCGCCCGGGAGATCCGCACCCGGCGAGGCCAAAACCGCCCAAAGCCGGCGCGGGAAGGCCCACCCCTGGCCGTCATGGGCCGTCACCGGCGCCAGCGGAAACGCAGCCCCCCTCTCGCAGAGGATGGCAAAGGACTGATTTCACCCCTCCCCCAAGCGGCGCTTAAACCCAGATTTGTCATTAGGGCGCGCGATGATGGCGAGCCGGGTTTCGAGCAGATTCGCGCACGGGCGACGAGCCCA